>JAGSHP010000075.1 GCA_029855925.1 Candidatus Thorarchaeota archaeon
CAAGTACGGGAACAGGAGCCTGAAGTATGATGGGACCGGCATCCATCTCAGGGATCACGAAGTGAGTCGTACAACCTGAGACCTTCACGCCATACTCTACAGCCTGCCACTGAGCCTTGAGACCCTTGAATGCAGGGAGAAGCGAGGGGTGAACATTGATGATCTTGTTCTCGTAGGCTTGAATGAATGTGTCTGTCAGAATCCGCATATAGCCCGCAAGCACGACCAAGTCGACCTCATATTTCCTGAGCACTTCAAGAACTGCACGGTCATGGTCCTCCGGGTCCGGATACTGTTTCTTTGTGATTATCTGCGTGTCAATGCCTGCAAGTCTCGCCCTCTCAAGTCCAAACGCCTTGCTCTTGTTGCTGATGACGATGACTATCTCTCCGCCCAGTTTCCCTCTTGCCTGAGCATCGATGAGCGCCTGAAGGTTGGTGCCCCGACCGGATATGAGCACCGCAATACGCTTCATGCATCGAGCCCGTCAATCAATCACATATATGCGTTGCCACTACGGAAAGGACACTTTTCATCGTCATGAGTCTCAGTAGATTGCACTTGGACACTACAAATGAGATGCAGGATGCAATACCATAATTAGAAGCATAAAATGAAATTCATTCTTCACGTTGCATGCATGGTATGCGTTAGCAACCGCTACTACATGGAGCAGCACTAACGCAACCACACAGTGCGATTCTTGATGGATCAAGCATCACGGGTGAAGATCGTCGCCCATATGTTCTGAATCAGACGCTCACCGCAGTAATGATCGTCACAAGCATGATAAGCACAATCTGCACAATGACCAAAATCAGGTTGAGTGAAACGATCATCTTGTACTTGTGTATGTCTGAGCAAATAAACAACAACCCGAGAGCACTGAGAATCACTATTGTAGCAGTTAGGATATATAGTATCCCGAGGAGTGGGGCCGTATCTCCCCCTGGGCCTGTCATTATCGAGGACCCATATGTTGAAAAAACCGTGAACTCAAAGAACAGCAGTAAAACAAGTATAATGAAATGTGGAATTACTTGATAGAATGATTGAGAATCGGAATTCATTAGAAACCCTCCTGATTTCCGTGGTTCATTCCCTCTTAAAAGAATTCCGAAAAAGAAACCACCATAGGGTAACAAGCAGCTGCGCAAGAGTTGGACATCTATGGACGTTTCGTGACATGGGCTCAAAAACCTCTAATCCCATGATGATACTGAGGCTCGATGTAGACAACAAGACGAGCCTTCATCAACTGTGCCCAGTGCCGTTGCTGGGCGGACTCAGGACTACGTTCCCAACTTCGTCGAACTTACAATCAGCGGCAGATTCATCCCAACTCAAACCGATTCGCAAGACTGAATGCAGAGTGAACGGTCTCGAGTAGGTCGCCAGTACTCTCGACCGACCCAACAAGTGAGACCGCAGCACCACGTCGCTGAAGCGCCTCCGAGAGCCGTCGATCTGGTTGTGGCTGGGAGGCCATCACAATCACGGTAGCAGGAATCAACTCGGAATCGCCGTTCTTCGAGACCACTACGTAGTTATCGGTGATCTGGCTCACATTGGCTCCGGTGCTCATCTTCACATCGCGGCGTTTCAACTCCTTTAGGATCACCCATCTGGTCGAGCGGCCCAGACCAATTCCTATTGCGTTGCTCTTCTCCAAGATCTCCACGCTCTTTGCCATATCCGAGAGATAGAGGGCGGCGTAACAACCAGACCTCCTCCCTCCCACGATGACGACAACATCGTCCTCAGTGACGCCAGTCCTCAACACATCCTCCGCAGTTGTCACTGTCGGCGCCTCCACACCGTCTATGGGGGGCATCGCGGGAAGAGTCCCAGTGGCACAGAATACGTGATCAAAACCACCATCAGCAATGATATCAGCCGATGCAGTTGTGTTGAGCATGAGGTCCACACTCAGCCGCCTCATCTCTCGCCACATATGTGTCACATACGCCATGAACTCTCCACGGCCAGGAGCCTTTGACGCAAGGAGAAGACTACCGCCCGGACGCGCCTCCTTCTCAAACAAGGTCACATCGAAACCTCGGAGGGCGAGAACTCGTGAAACCTCCAGACCAGCCGGACCGGCACCAACAACAGCAACCCTACCTTGGCCTCTAGGACCAATTTGACGTGTGCCCTCGTATCCAGCTTGAGGATTGACCGCGCAGGTCACAGTCCCCATTGCAAACACGCGATCAAGACATCCCTCATTGCAACCGATGCACATCCGGATATCCTTCGTTCGACCCTCACGTGCCTTTGTCGGGAGTTCCGGATCTGCAATGAGCCCGCGTGACATGCCGATGAGCTGGACCTTGCCCCGCTGAAGAATATGATTTGCAACACTTGGACTGTTGATCCGATTACATGCAACTACAGGAACATTGACGACTTCCGCAATCCCCTCCGCCAGATAGGCATAATGCCCTCGCGGCACGTCCATTGTGATCTGGGGTACGCGGGCCTCGTGCCAACCACCCGTCACATTGAAACAATCGACCCCCGCCTTCTCAAACTTCGGGGCCAGAATCTTATTGTCCTCCAGAGTGAGACCGCCATCAACAAAGTCCTCACCACTCATCCTGTAGAGGACCGGATAGTCTGGGCCCACCACCTCCCGGACCGCATGGATAACTTCCAACGGAAATCGCGCCCGCTGAATCAGGTCACCGCCATATTCGTCATCCCTCTGATTCGTGCACTCCGCCAGGAACTGGTTGATGAGATATCCTGCGGAACCAAGAATCTCAACGGCGTCAAAACCGGCTTGCTTTGCCCGTGCTGCTGCGGCACCGAAGTTCTCGATCGTCTTCTTGATCTCATCAACCGTTAGAGCTCTCGGGGTCTCACGGGTCAGCCTGCAGGGAACAGCAGAGGCAGACACTGCCTGCTCACCAATGACAAGTGAGTGCGCATAGCGACCTGCGTGATAGAGCTGAGCGGCGGTAGGCACGTCATACTCATGAATGGCATCGACAAGTCTTCGCAGGCCATCTATGTGTCGGTCCTCTGCGATCCCAATCATAGATGGAAGGATCATTCCAAGATGCTCAGTGTAGCAACCACCAACTATGATCAGGCCAGGTCGATGCCGTGCTCGTTCCACGTAGAAGTTGACCAGTTTGTCAGACACGAGACCATCTTCGCAATATCCAAGATGAGTGGCAAGCATCACTAAGCGGTTGTCCAAGACGAGGTTCTTGATTTGCGTTGGTTCCATTATCTGCAGAGATGGCACGCTCCTCTGATAACAAAGTGTGCGCAACCGTCCCTCAAAACAATTTCCCAGAAGCCAACTTTCCTGAATCTACTCGAAATAATGCGAAGTGTGGACACTTGACTGGTCTAAAAATTAGACTGATATCTCAACGATACGTAGTCAGACACGAACTACAATGAACGAAGACTCATTTGATCACCCCTCTACTAACGAACTGTTTCCGCCCGCATGTAGAGTTGACCTCGTACAAGTTTCGATGACTCGACCAAGAAGAACCGGTCCGCACAGGGTGCAGGGGTGATGCCATGACCACCTACCACACTGCCCCGGCTCATCGACTCGACCGGAGAGCAATGATCCGCCATGGTGCACTGGGGCTGGTCCTTGCGATGATTGCGAGCATGGCGATAGTTACATTTGTACCGCCGGTGACGAATACCGGGATAACCATCTTGACCGATGAGGCGGTCGATATGACACCGAGCGCCCACAGCTCGTCCTTTGCTGCATCACCTGTCACTCATGTAGAACTACTGAACGACACCATCCTGAGCCGCGATACTGGATGGTCATACCTCATCACGCCTGCCAGCACACCAGAGGTGCAAAGTCCATTCGCCTCCTTCAAGCAGACCTCACCCGGAGTGATAGTGGAACTGAGTCAAGCGTCAGTCGTCATCCGACATCGCGGAGTGAATATCGCCCACAGGTACTACGAAAAAGTCACCATTACGGTCGAGGTCCAAGTAGTAAGTGGCAGATGCAACGTGACCGTTGAGGAGTTCATCAATCGTTATTGGACAACTCTATCGCACAACCGAACACAACAGAGCCTAGCAGCCGGTGAGTACGTCACGATTGCACTCAGTGCTGCACTTCACAGGGATCTCACTCAGGGTGTTGACATCTCGGGTCTCCTGAAGACTACGGTCAGAGTTGACTCTGCTACGGATGCCTCGGTCTATATCAAGTCTGTGACAATACGAGGAAAGACTCTCATCGGACTCTATCCGGTCATCATAGACACTCTCGGTAGTGACAGTGCGAGCATCGTCGCCAACCCGTTGCAAGAAGCGACATCCAGACAACCGGTCATTAGAATCCAACTGAATGAGACTCACGGAGGCTTCATCTTCCCCAGACAGAAGAATGCGACAATATACCTCCCTGCAGACCACTACGAGTGCCAGCTTGGTTGGTACTACTATGATGGTATCATAGCAGTGCTGAACTTTACTCTTGACGTCCCCTATGGGGAGGGGACGTATCTCGCCGCCATGCTTCCCACAATGATTGTCCGCTTTACAATCGAGCCGCGGATCATGGTGCGCGCTCTGATCAAGGACTGGAGCACACAGGAAGAATACTTCAATGCAATAATCCGCCCAGAGGACTCTCCTGAGGTACACCTTCCAAAGATGAATGCCACGATTTCTGTCGACATATCTACTGTGGGTGTCGAGAGGTCTGGTTCGTCCCAGTCGTTCCGTGCGGATAGTAACCATCACTACGGCGTTGCCGTACAGGTTCCATGGATGTTGTTCGGAACGGTAATAGTCTCCGTCGGTCAAGCATTCGTCATCATCTTCACTATGAGCCTTCTCGTGGTTCTTGGTGCCACAATTCAGAGAGCTGCAGCGCCAATCGATCTTAGGGCATTCCTCAAAGACAGACGAGGCGTTCCGATTGTACTTATGTTCGCATCTGGAGTGCTACCATGGATGTCGTACTCGACAACTAGTCTGAGTCTCAATGATGGTGTCCTGATAACTCATCACGTTCTTCCATCATATCTGGTTCAAGTGAATACAATTGGTGGAGGTCATACCTACTTCTCTATTGCTCCGTGGTGGAGTGCAATCTTCACGCTGTTCTACTGGGGTGCGATTCTACTCGCAATAGATTGGTTATCGAAGTTCAGAAGAGACCCAGACCCACTCGTCTTCCTGACAGCGCTTATGGCTCCAGTCATAATGGCGTTGGTCCTAATCCTTTCCTTCGGGGCTGTTGCGATTGCACCAGGAGAGATAGCTGCCTTTCTGGCGCTGGCAGTCTGGTCTGTGCAACCGAGATTAGGTAGAGTTATTGGCAGGCGAAGG
>JAGSHP010000016.1 GCA_029855925.1 Candidatus Thorarchaeota archaeon
GACATCAACGCAAGGTTTGTCAGAAATGCTGACGACACGTAGTCATAGTCACTCTCTCCAAGGCCTCTGCCGATGAATCGCTTAACCCCAGTGGGCAGTCCGAGAGAGGTCAGTGCGATTGCCAACCCCTGAAATGCAAGGACTGCAGATGCGGCACCAACATCACTCGGGTCAACGAAGCGAGCTGCAAGAACCCAGAAGGCAAGCCCAAGAAGGTTTGAAACTAGAACTCCAATGTAGGCGAATATGCCACCTTTGATAATCTTGCCCAGCTCAATAGTGCCGTCAATCTGTTCTTCCACAGTCAATACCACCTACGCATGTGGTTCGGTCACAGTTGCCCAGGACAAAATGGGCGTGAATGGTGCAAATCCGAGCCGTGAATTTGACTTTTGTCGATGCGCTGTCGCACTGCGTTCCTCCAAACTCATAGGACGAATCACCGGCAGCAAGTGCATGACCCCTCTGTTGTCTATCACTTATCAACTCATCTCAGGCCTTGCAACTGTTGATTTGGTCGAGTGAACCGGCATTAGGATTTGATATGCTTGAGTATGTTGGGTGGTTCTCCAATTCGATGACGAGGGAAACAGCGAATCTGAAGTCCGGTTGCGGACAGATGCATTGGCATTGGTATTGAAGATGCCATGAACTAGCTGTTTCCCTTGTTCAGGATTGTATCGGAGTGACCATACAACTTTTCAATGGCCACGGCCAAGCATCTCGTGGACGCTCTGTGACCTGAATCGGTTTCGTTTCATTTCTCGTCCGAAAGTTGAGCGGTTCTGATTCCCTGCACATAGCCCATCCACCGCAATCCAGTGGTTCATCGCTATGAGCCTCGCTACCGCATTTCGTCATCAACTTCTCAGTCGCTTCGCGAGCCCACCAAGAGCTCGCACGAAGCGAACATGGAGATTGAAGAGCCCCCAAAGCTTCCTCCTGGAAGCTAAGGCACGTCCGACATAGAGCTCTAATGCCAGTACGTAGCTTGCAAGGCTTGGCTCCGGCAGCGAACTCGAGTCAAAATAGGGTATGGTTCGACCGATAGCCTTGTACAATACCATCCTTGATTTGAGAGTGGAAACCTTGTAGCGAACCAGCCCACGCTGTAACTTCACTATGTCCTTGAGGGTCATGTCGTCAGCATGAAGGACACCATTCCGAATTGCATCTCGAACCAGACGAACACCAATTCCTCTTCTCGCAATGACTAGTGAAAGACCCGCATTGGACTCGCCCGCAACAGCCGGCTGCCACGCATCACCGCACGAGATATCTGCAAATTGATTGAAACCATCGTGGCACAGTGTGCATCTGAAAGGCTGAAAGTATTGAAAGCGACCTTGCCAGTAGTCTGGATACGGCACAACCACTTCCCCCGACTGGCCTTGGGATGCCCACAGGACTCGTAAACGGCCAGGCCACCCCCCACCGCGATAGTCCAATTCCCGCACGTACTTGTTCTCTAGTCCGAAACTTCTCAGAATGTATTCTGTCCCCAGATAGCTTGGCATGAGACCGCACAAGAGCCCCACGTATAACCTAATTGCAGCCCTCACTTTGGGATTGATTTCGGCCAAGCGCCGCACTCCATATATGTGGCACGGAAGACCAACGACTGCATATTGTCTGTCATCTTTGAGGCTTGATAGGGCTTCTGAGAGAGACACTGGGCAGTACTTCGACCCCCTAGCTAGGAGGACTTCTTCTGGGCTGGTAGCAACAAAGGCCTTCGCCCTAGGAGGATTGCCTGCCGTCATCTTGGTGACAATTGCACCATCAATGAGGTTCTCCTGTAGGGCATGTGCCAAAATCGCCGAAACTACCCCACCAGACGATGCATTGAATCGGAGGGACCTGTCATTCGCAAAACCCATGTAGGCATCTGTATAGTAGCCCACTGGAGAGGGTGGTGGACGATGAAACAGTCTGAAATGCAGCGACTCATCAACCCCAAACCCAAAACACACATGCAAACATCTCCCGCACTCAGTGCAACGGTCAGTTTCAATACTCGCAGCAAGCATGCCCACTTCTTCATAATACTTCATTGAGATGGCATTCTGTGGGCAGGCTACTGTGCACACGCCGCAGCCGACGCACAGTCCGTTCGCAACAACGGTTCCGATACTACGCATCCTGCTCATTACAACACCTCTTCTCAAGGTCGCTCCTTCACCTGTTGGTTTGATGGTTCGTTCAGAAAAGACTAGAACCGCTCAACTGTCCATCATTGATATGGTTGAAACTCGAACCTGTCGGTTGAGCAAATCTCTCAGCAGTTTGCCGTTGAGTAGTGCTCTACTAGTGACGTCACCCACTGCAGAAACAAGGTTCCTTCTAACTGTTCCCCTCAGTCTGTATAGGCTAGCCATTCTCTTGTAGAGTCCGTCTGCACTGAGGTTCGTCACATCATAAATCCACTCACTCTGCTGGAGCATTCCCCCTATAAGACCATACGCTCGCCGGTCACACGGGCCGGTCAGAACGATTGATGGTACACCTGACGAGAGCGCTCCTATTGCAGCATGAACACGAGTGCTAATGAGAAGTTCGAACTCGGCCATGAGCCCCTTGAGTTGTCTCGAAGAGTACTCTGTGGTGATCACATGGGCTGCACGTTTGTGCTTCATTGCTTGGTAGACATGGGCTGCTACCACTCGGTCATCACGAAGTCCTTGCTTCTCGATGCAATGAGGCACGAAGACAATCACAGCGTCATGATTTTCTATGAAGGAATCGAAGGCGGATGCAACCTCTGCAACTGCTCGCAAGTAGCCATTGGCCGAGTTCGAAAGCACTTCATGGCTCAATGCTGCACCAACTAGGGGTTTTCCCCTATCTATGCCCTCAGTATGAAAGATATCTTCGACTTCTTCCTTGCTGGATGGCGGCAACAAGATGGCAGGATCTCCAGTGAGTTGTATCCGATTCTTGTTCAATACGAAACGTTCTAGGTACAAGAACGATTCCGCGTCTCTCACTGTAGTCAAGTCTACCATGTTCAGGACGAGCGCACCCAGAAGCTTCCAAGGTAGCCTACCGAAGTTGTGGGTGCCGTTAGCATAGATAACGACTGGCTTGTGGAGGACTTTTGCCAAGAGGGTGATATAGATTGGGCTGAAAGTAAGCAAGAACCCGCGAGCACAACTCACCTGGTCATGGCAAATAAGAATCACGTCGGATTTGCAATACTCCCTCCAAATTCCTTTAGTCATGACTCTCAGTGCATAGCGCCCGAAAAGTCCGTGTAGAATGGCGAAGATTAGATGTTGCAGCGCGGACAAGATAATGGCCACTAGGTTTCTGGCGAATCCACCGCGACCTAGTTGCCCGAGGTACAAATCGTTTCGGATATCAATGATTCTCAATCCACTGGGAAAACGTTGTTGGTCGAGTGATGGGTCTTCTGAGAATATGCTGACTTCTGTATCACCCAGTTCTTGGAAAGTTCTAAGCATCCCTAGAAGAATTGCGAGTTCGCCTTTATTCAGACTTGGAATGCATTCTGCTATGAGGACTCTTATGGAGTGCCTTCTCATACATCTGCCCTCCTATCACTGCCTATATAGCCCTTGGCTCGTTTCTTTGCCGCAGCATGAATCAAGAGTACGAAGACCACCGAAACACACAGCCAAGGCAGTCCCATCACGAAGCTCTCGGTTTCGCTCCAAGTGATTATCGGCGGTTTGCGCGTCGTTGTGCCACTATACTCGAAATCCGACACGAAAATAAAGGTATCTGCGGCGACA
>JAGSHP010000137.1 GCA_029855925.1 Candidatus Thorarchaeota archaeon
CAGCTACAGTGTGAACGAATAGACATAGAGTATCATGACCACGATTGCAAAGCCCAGCGCGAATGCTATTTGCCACATCTTGACCTTGGACTCGGTTGTCTCTTCGACTCTTGTGAGTTTGAATCGGTCGAAGATCAGGTATGCGACGATGAGAGTAATGAACGCCGCAGCAATCTGGTCAGCAATCCAGTGCTGCCTCACGAAGAGGGTTGAGATCTGGACCGCTATTGCTGTGGGCCATGCAATGTACCCGTACTCCTTCTTTGCGCGCCACAGACCATATGCAGACAAGAGAGAGTATGAACCATGAAGGCTGGGGAAGCAGTTCACATGAGTGTCCGTGTCGTATAGTAGTTGAATCTGCGTGGAGAAGAAGTCGGTCCCGGAGACGATTCGTTCTGGTCCTTGAACTGGCATGAGCAGGTATATCGCATATGCGATGAAGCTGATGAGCACAAAGGATGCAACGAGGGCATTTCGAAACTCCCTCTGAATGAACGATAGATAGACCCAACTGAAGAAGAGGAATGCATAGAAGATGTACCAATAGACTATGATCGCTGAGGGGACGAGAGGAATGCTCAAGTCAATGGGCGTCGCCAGTGTGATTGGCTCGTGAAGTTGCTCAGAGATCGATGCGATCGGCATATAGAGGAATGTCACTGCAACAATGATTATGATTGCCAGTAGCCCATACAGAAACCAGAGATACTGCTTCACTTGCTCCATTTCTTCACCTAACACCTACTGATGAAACACTAACTCAAATACATTACTGTAAAAAAAAATGAGGTCGGATGGAAGGGCGCAGGGCCGCATCCATCCAGTGTGGGTGTTTTCAGCGTTGAATCAGCCCATAGCCGTAGGCAGGGTCCCAGCCAGATGGGCCAAGATCCAATGCTGTGCTATGCAAGTAGCCGCGGATGGTGTCGGTCCCAGTGTCATCAAAGGTACCAACTGGCATCTTTCCATTGATTGCAATGATGAGTGCCACAAGGCCCGCCACGTGTGGGCAGGCCATGGAGGTACCGGACAGAGTGTCATATCCACCATTCTTGTATGTGGAGTAGATACTGACTCCTGGGGCTGCAACCTCAAGGTACGAACCAGTGTTGGAGAAAGATGCCACAGAATCATCCTTGTCGGTTGCACCAACCGCAATGACCTCGGCATAGGCTGCGGGATACGAGATCTCCTCAGTGGAGGGGTCTCCATCACCCTCATTACCGGCGGCTGCAACGATTACTATTCCGAGGTTGTATGCATGAATGATTGCATCATGCACTTCTTGCGGAGCTGATGAGCCGCCAAGACTCATGCTAATGACATCAGCATCGTCTGCCGTTCCCTCAACACCATCAGGGCCTTGGCATGCGTACATGATTCCGGTGACGAGATCGGTCCAGTCACCACGTCCTCCATTTCCGAGGACCTTGATGGCATAGATATCCACGTTCGCGTACATTCCGACAACGCCATTGTTGTCACGGATTGCTCCGATTGTGCCTGCGACATGTGTACCATGACCATTCTTGTCGTCAACGCTGGTGCCACCTGTTGCATCTACTGTCCATGCAATGTTGGGGTACAAGTCCGGATGGTCAAGATCAATACCTGTGTCCAAGATTGCAACTTGAACGGAGGTGGTCACTTGATCTCCATCATAGTCTCCATTGAAGACCCTCTCGATTCCCCATGGGGTCTCAGGGTCGTCGTCCTGCCAAGGATATGTTGTGTCATCTCCGCCTCCAATAAGCCAGTCGGGCGGTCCATAGATTGTGAAGCCCTTAGACACAGTAGTCACTGTGAATGAGGCCACCGGGAGCGTAGATATTGCAAAAAGCAGTAACAGCATTCCGGCCAAGGCTTTGTTCTTCAATTTTCTCTCACCTGCATAAAGTACGAGTCCTATCATTCGTGACGGGACGTCCCCTGGTCCGCACCGCCCCTAATAAATGTTGGGTGAACTATATACTTATAGGATAGTTTGTATAGAATTTACCCACACCCTCAATTGAGAGAGAATCATAATGAGACGGAGAGCAATTCTGATTGTGGTTGTCACTACTCTGCTCCTGCTACAGATGCACTTCCTCACAGCACAGGCGTGGAGTAATGGCGGCTCGAGCACTGATGAGGACAATCCGGACTATGGGACTCACGACCAGTTTGCAAAGTATGGCATGATCTATGTCAAAGAGAACTTCCCCGGGCTTGTGAATTGGATCGAGGAAGACATGTCCGAGTATCTCTACTATACCGAGGTCCCTGACATGGTCCTTCAAGACTGGACGAATCACAACTATGACTTCGGTGACTACGGTTATCGTGGCGGTCCCCCTGACAGAGGAGCCCCGGATGCTGTGCAGACATGCTACAACTGGATCGTTGGAAACCTTACGTTGTGGGTCAACAGCGGCCAGCCCGCAGGATCTACTTACACATCCAATGCACGAAAGGCGATGGGGATGTTGACACACTATCTTTCCGACATATTGAATCCAATGCATACGGACGATGATGCCTCGGACTCCGGAAAAGAGCATGAGGAGTACCTCGGTCGAGTCGGATCCTACAGCTATCGAATGAGCTACCACAGCTGTCATGAGAAGGCCACAACTCGTGCGTGGGAGGCCTACGAGTATGAGTTTGACGCGATACGTCCTGATGTTACTGTCCCCCTCATCAATGGTAGCGCCCATGATGAGACGCTGTGGTGTGCCCAGTAC
>JAGSHP010000365.1 GCA_029855925.1 Candidatus Thorarchaeota archaeon
CCTCTCATGGAGTCAAAAGATGCAGAGGGGAGGACCGATGGGACGTGACTGAAGGAAGTGATTCAATGTCAACCAAGGTATTTTTCGCCGAGCTTCTGTGCTACATAGTTGAACATCTCATGGATCCCATCTCCGGTCTTGGCGGATACCTCCATACATGTGGCGCCGTATTGTTCAGCAAAACGACGTCCCTCCTCAATATCCACCCCCGCGCCAGACACCCGCTCATCAATCTTATTCCCAACGACCAACAGTTCGCTCTCGGGTGCTACTTCTTTGACTCTGTCAATCCAGTCGGCTAGTCGCTCTAGAGTATAGCTCCTTGTGGCATCATAGACTGCAATAGCAAACTTCGACCCCTTGAAATAGTCAGTAACAACATCACGGAACCGTGGCTGCCCTCCCAAGTCCCAGAGCATGAGTGTCACGCCGCGTCCCTCAATGTCTACCTGCTTTGTCGCAAAATTGACTCCGATGGTCATTCGCATATTCTCATCGAACCGATCCTCTGTATACTTTATTACAATGCTCGTCTTGCCTACTCCGCCTTCACCAATCAACACGACCTTGAACACCTTGGATTTCATCATCTATTGATCAACGCCTCCTTTCGACAACCATCTGTCAAGACGACCGGTGATACCAAGCCATATGAGAATCATTCCAGCCAGTTCGATGTAACAAAATGGCAACTCGCTCACGCGGCCGCCAGCATTTGCAAGCGTTATGATTGTCAGGGAGATCGAAAGGGACAGCGGACGCAGTCGATTGGGGCGCCCAGCACGCTTCATACGTAACCACAGATAGGCGTATAGGATGATTGGAATCAGCAGGTTTATCATATTGACGACAATCAGCATGGGGCGATACAGCCAGATGGTATGAGGCTCTTGCGGATACCAACTGATGAGCAGAATCACTGCCGGGATAGCAACAACGGCAGGTATAAGCATTGTTCGCTTCCAATCAAGTGCAATGAACACACTCAGACTCATGAACATGGATCCAATGATGCCAAGAATGACAGGAACATATAGAAACAGGGCATCTGTCGCCACATTCAAGTCTCTCATGGCAACCATAATGAAGCCTATAGCGGAGATGTTGAAGAAGAGTGAGAGAGACAGAGTAGCGCCTGCTCTAGACTCACGCCACCGAGCGTACGTATAGGCACCTGTTCCAAAACTCAGAAATCCAACAAGACCAATTCCAACAACTCGGAGAATCTGCGCAATCTCAGTAACACCCATTGTTATCATAAAGGTCATCCATAGACCAGTGAATGCATATGAGAGAGCATAGAGTATCAACTCGCCCGTAACATTTCGTTGAGAACTGTAGAAGGCGATGCTCACAAAGGGTGGACCGAACAGACGCAAGAATATCACAAACATGATGAGTGGTCCTTCGGGCACATACAGGAACATCGTGAACGTGGGGACCATCAGAGCCAGATATGCAATTGAAATGCTTGTGGATGTCTTTGTATTTTTGGCAATGTACATCCACATGACCAAGGGAATGATGAAAAGGATGCGAGCAGGATAGCTCGCAACGAACTCTGTGAGTTCAAGTGTCAGTCCCAATGAGGGACCAAGAACCAAGATAACAAGCTCGAGCAAGAACAAGGGTACCAGAGTGTAAAGAAATCTTATCTTCTCGAGGATCATCGAGGACGCATAAGACATGATGAGTGCACCTAGTGACAAGAAAACATAGAATAGCACTGTGAAGACCCAGAGCTGAAGAGGGTCAACCACACCAAAGGCCTCGCGTACATATGCTCCGCAGAAGGTCATCAATGACGCAATGCCCAGAAGGGATATCCCGTTCCCAGTTAGAAAGAGTGGCTTTCCGGCACTCTGCTCCTCAGGCGGGAGGCCCCTGATTTTCCGTTTTGTGTAGACGTAGATGACTATGGCAGCAACAATCTCCATAATCCCCATCCAGAGTTCTGATGCTTCACCCGATGTGTAACTCATAAACTTCCCCTCATAGACTCAAAATTTTCTTGGCCCATTTCTCGGCCTTCTTCATTCCCTGCCCCATTGACTCAGCCGCGTCTTGAAGCCTCTGAATCAGCGTATCGGTCACGCCTGAGTCAATCATGTCAGCAAACAACTCTGATAGTTGTTCCGCGTTCTTGGTCGCAGACCCGTCATCATTAGAATGCACTGTGACTAGGTAGTACGCACCCTGTCGGTGAACGACAACCTTGTACGTGTCCATTTGGATGGTCTTGATCTTCTGTCCACTCACACTTGAGGAGAACATGTCCAGCGCGGGGACGATCCCACCAAAGAGTGCATCATTGACATCAAACTGCTCTAGCTTGATGGTCGCGATTGTCTCCCCCGCCTCAGAAACAATGTATATCCCAAGTACCAAGTGTTCCACCTCTAGAAAGAGTCCATCCAGTCGATTGCTCTGTCGACGGAACTCTCATCACTATCAGATTTGGTGTCAGCACTGACAGCAGCTTCGGTATCACGAATCGTAAAATTACGATCCACAAAGAGAACAACAGCATGACCATTTTCGCATTTTCCAAGCACCATAACGGGAATACGTGTGGCATTCAGAATCGTCTCTTCTTCCACAGTAACGCCCTTGACCTTTCCCTTGCAGACAGGGCAAGGCACCGTATTCAACGTTCGAGTGGTCATGTACTGAGTCCCCTTCATCAACGTGCTGACTTATTGCCATGAGCCTGAAAAGACAAGCAGCTAGAACAATATAAAAACGTAGTCCAATTGAATTGCCTTTCCAATTTCAAGCCCCTTGAAGAAAGATTGGGACATTCCGTAAAGATAAATGAATGTGTGATTTCTATGACTTGTGTGTTTGAAATGAGTTGGGAGAGAGTCAAGAACTATATCAACGGCC
>JAGSHP010000428.1 GCA_029855925.1 Candidatus Thorarchaeota archaeon
GAAGTACATGGTCGTCACCGCCACCGCCACCGCCACCGCCTTCATACTCAATCTTATCAATGGCAAAGCCCCATCGTGTCACAGAGTAGTCTGTAACAAGCCGCACCTTGATGGTGCTCCCAGTGCTCCACTGAGTCCAGGTACCCGAAGAGTATGTGCCTGTATATCTGTGCAATTGTGCGTTATTGGCGTCATAGACATAGACATAGTCATAACCGTATTCCACGTCTATCCTAGTAAAGTGAACTCGAATCCGAGTCACATTAGTCTTTGTGATAGACCACGTATGGTCGTAGTTGTTTGCATAGTTATGCTCCGACTCAAGAACATATGACTCTGTAGTGAAGGACTGCATGTCAAAAGCTTGCTGTCCATCTCCTACAGTTGATTCCGTGACTTGCACTAGCTCTCCCCGATTGCTGTTAATCGCAGTTGTGTTTGCACTTCCAATGACTGGTAGTGCCACTGCAGTCAAAGCAAATAGAAAGAGTATTGTCAAGAATTTCATTTTTTTCATATAGAATACACCACGCGAGCCAGTCCGAAATCATCAGACTGGGTGATGCAGGAATACCCACCAGCTTTTTATATCTATTGGTTGAAACTGCAAATTATTCCAATATGAACTGTAAACAGTATGTATCTGTAGAATTTTTGCAACACAACATGTGAGATGCCTACGAAATAACTACAATGAT
Source organism: Candidatus Thorarchaeota archaeon (assembly GCA_029855925.1). Taxonomy (GTDB): domain Archaea; phylum Asgardarchaeota; class Thorarchaeia; order Thorarchaeales; family Thorarchaeaceae; genus B65-G9. Next base: position 699 of record JAGSHP010000428.1, read on the forward strand.
CCTCTCTTCGCTCGCCCTAGTCCTGAGAACTCGACATGAAGTTCACCAACACCGTAGCAATGAGGTGCGTGGTCTTTTCCAAGTAGACTTCGCATTGCTGGATCTCATCTTGATGATGCCTAGCGTACTCGAACGCCGTTGACCTTCTTGTGAGCCCACTTGTAAGACCTGAGTCGACTGGAGGCACCATACCCACAGGCTGCACACACCTTCTGGCGAACATGATAGGCTCTTCTTCCACATCGACGGCATCTAATGTGATGGGGGTTGTTCTTCTTTCCTTTTGCGGGGGTGCCTTTTCCCATTCTGATTCTACTCCTTTGCGACGTTCTTTGGCGGTGGCGATACGAGTACCACGTTATCGCCTCTCACTATCACCGTATTTACCTGTGCGACAGTTTCGGCATCTGTTTCCAGATCACGAGTGATTTCATCTGCATCCTCAAGAATGAGGTTCAGATGCTGGTCGAATCCACGCAGGCGGCCTCGGAGTTTTTTTCGACCCTTGATTTCAACAAGAATCTGCTCGCCAATCGATTTTTGCAATATCTCCATAGGTCTGCTACTGTTCACAAAGGTCACCAACGTGAGAAAGTGCTCATGAGATACTAACCCATGATGCGCTCGCTACCCTCTTTAGTGGGCTTAAAAAGATGACGATGAGGAACACAAGGAGGAGCCCCTCTCTCTGTATTTTACCGTGTCGGTGGTTTCAAAAGGACTTGATTTCAGTAACCCTTGAAATGCCAAAGATTGACAAAATAAAAAACAGACACCTTCTCAAGAGGAAGCAGCAGAAGGCCGAAGTGGAGAAGATTGAGCAGATGTTGAGAACCAAGGTTCAGCTCCCAGATGGTTCACGTCTAGAGGCAGGGACGCTTGGGGACGGCTCAAAGATATTCCTGCTGAATGGCGACATTCTCTTCTTTGAACTTGAGGGGCGGATGTTTCCCTCCCTCCGTGCAGTTCTAGAAGGTTACGTCACGCTCCCCTCAATTGCAGTGGACATGGGTGCCGTAAAATTCGTTGTCAATGGTGCGGATGTAATGCGTCCTGGAGTGACGTCGATTCCTGACGGAATTGAACGCGGTTCTGTCGTTGCTGTTGTTGATGAACGGCATGGGCAACCACTGGCACTTGGTATTGCTGCAATGAGCTCAGAGGAGATGCGCGCCGCAACGAGTGGTAAGGTCGTCTTTTCCAAGCATCATGTTGGAGATGAGATCTGGGAATTTGGCAAGTCCCTATGATGTCTTAGGCTGTGGGCGAATGTGTTTCTGGGCGGCCTTGTAGATCTCAACAGCATATCCGGGGTCTAGGCCGCAATTCTTGGAGAATCTGGTTCGAGCAGGCTTTCGCTTGGAGGGATCGATGTCCTTTCTGACGATGTCCTGAATGGACGCGTACCCTCTATCCACAAGAGTTCTGATCTCAACACGAGAGAGTCGTTTCGTAGAACCATCCTTACACGGAATCACAAGGTCCATCAGATCCGACGATGCCGCATCCTCCTTGAGACCGAAGCGCAGTCTCTTGCTAAATATGACGAATTGATTGGCGCTCTTCTTCCTGCCAACCCGCTTGAGATATGCTGCAATGCTCAATGCGATGTCTGCAGCCCAATCCATCATTGTAATCATATCCCCCTCATCAAGGCTCATCCATCGTCTGGCTCTTTCATCACCATTGATACCCATCTCTATTGCAGTCTCAATCACTTCCCTGATGGGCTCTTCGTTTATCCATCCCCTCATGACCTCTCTCTTTATGGTCTCCCGCTTTTTCACCTGTTCAGAATACCAGTCATCAATATTGCCAAGTCCAGCAGCCTTTAACTCAACCTTGGTTGGCACGTATGTACGAGGCCGAGTCACTTGGACCAGCCTGAACTTCATGATGGTGTCAATCAGTTCTGTTTCTCCAAAGTCCACATCGTCATGTAGTCTGTCGCGCACCTTGACATAGTCCAGAGGGTTCAGTTCCTCGTGTATTGCATGTTTTGCATCTGAACCAACGTATACCCCACCACTGTCCATTGATGTGATTCCCATCTTCTCCATCCATTTGAACAGCTCTTCAATCTCTCTGCGAACAATGCCAACATACTTGGCGTCCGTTGTTCCACGCAACGTCTCACGGACTAGCATCAGTAACCTATCGACAATAGTCTCTGTATTGATTCTTCTGTGGCCAATGATCTCCTCAACAATGAGCGCGCATAGCAGATACGGGTCTATTGGCCCTGGGCGTAATGGAATCAGTGGTTGATGTAATAATTCCTCTATGACCACGTCGTCTTGTTCTTCTTCCACGGTTTCCTTTGATAGGGCGATAAATACGCTACCACCATGCTCTGTCAGATAGTATTCCCCGATGCGCCCGGCAATCTGTAGATATCGGGATCGGTCTATGAACGCCCGCAGTGCTCGGTCAAGCACTATTGCAACATAGTCAAAGGGAAAGCTCGCCCCTGCCGCGATACCAGTGGTTGATACTACACAACGAATATTTCCCAGTTTGAGTTCACGCTCCAATCTTCCTCTCAGGCTCGTTGTGAGACCCGCATGATGAAAGGCAACGCCATGTTCAAGAAGAGCCTTGAGCCTGGATGCGGCTGGCAGGTCTTCATCGTCACCTATTATCCGCTCAATGACCTCGTTGTTGATATCTCTGGGATATGCCTTTGAAATTCGCTGTGCATAGAACTCTGCGCTCTCTCTACTCCCCACTACTACTAAGAGCGACTTCGTCTTGTATTCCCCGATGTATTCATGGATTGCATCAAGTCTACTCCTTTCTGTGCTCTGGTGCATATGCGTACCGTCTGCACTTGAGATTCGTACCCCCTCGTCATCCGGAGTCACAACGTACTCGTCTGGTACAAGCCGTACGTTTGGGCGGAATACCGCTGCGTCTAGCCACTTGGCTACTGTGTCGGTGTCTCCGAACCGCGATGACAATGTTATGATCTGAGCATTATTCTTCAGGCGCGTTATTAGCAGGTCTAGTCTGCAACTTCTGTCAGTTCCCAAGGCCCTTGGCGTTGGCTCCTCTCCTGTGCCTCCAAGCTCTGTGAGTTCATCCACCACTACGAGCTTGACCTTATTGAGCCAGCCTCTCTTGCTTAGAAAGGCACTCAGAACTGACTCATAGATGCCAATGATGAAGTCAGCCTTCTCTAGCATTTCCTCTGTAGCATCTGAATGAGCATCGTATCTGACCACCGAGTAACCAAGCTGGCTGAGAAGGTCACCGTACTCATCGATAAGCTGTCTGCTGATGGAGATCAGTGGCGTCATGTACAGGCACTTCACACCCTGTTCCAATTTGGTCAGAATTATCATCATTGCAAGAAAGGTTTTCCCGGATCCTGGTGGCATCTGGAGTATGAGATTCCCTGAGACGTCTCTAATCTCCTCTAGAAACTTAGCCTGTGCCGGAAGCAGTCGTACGAAGTTCTTGTATCTCAACAATACCTTTGCTGCTCGTCCCATCACAGTGTCCTTTGGAGTGGGTCCGAGAATGAGATTCATGGCTGATAGAGCGAGACGACCATCATGAGTGATCATGTATCTTCTATGCTTTCGACCTCTCTCTCCCACAGCTCTAACAAAATTGGACGCAACAAGCTTTTCCATGCTCTCGTATAGAGTTCCTGCTGTTGCCAACTGCTTTCGTCGTTTCTCATATTTTGACTGTTCCTCAGTTCGCTCGCCCTCGACCATTATGGATGGCGGCGAAAGCCCTTGCATGATTAGTATGTTATCGACAATATCATCCCACCCCAAGGATGGGACTATGTCCCCAGCTCTTGGACTGAGTGCTCTGAGGATCTCAACCGCATATCTGTTGCTGAGTGCCTTCAAGCGACCTCTCAGGTCATCAGAACTATTGGGGCTGCTCATCTCTTCAACCACTCGTAAATACCGAGCTTCCATGGCTTATAGATGATTCCACGATACGATGTATTACTCGCTCTTTTCTTTTCACGAATTCGATGTATTCATGTACAGAGGTTGATGAACATGCGGCTGTTCAAGCGAAAGATTGTGACCGAGGAATCCCGGGACATGCATGTACCTCCATTGTCCTCACGTGCCTCGCTAGGAGTGTTCTCCCCGGCAATTGAGATGCAACAATCGGACCCCGTACGGGAATATAGGCGACTTGCGGAGCTTGATCAGATCTTTATTCGGTCGAAGTCTCTGAAGACCCTAGAGGATGTTCCATTCGTAGTCAATGAGATTCGTAATGGGAACATTGTACTCCTCGATATCTCCAGTCTGAATGACGGTCAGGAACAGTCCTATCTTGAGTTGAAACGAATAGTTGAACGAATTCGCGGTGAAACAAGAGGCTACGATGCAGATATTGCCCTTGTCAATGAGAAGTGTCTGATTGTGACACCCTCTTTTGTTCGCTTCTAGAGAGTTATCTCAGCTTGATTGTTTCAGTGACCATTAGAGCCTTTGTGTCCACATTGAGTGCCTTATGAATTGTTGACGCCAAGTTGAGACACTTGGAGACCTCACCGTGACAGGTGAGAATCTGCTCGGGTACCGGACTGACTCTCTTGACATAATTGAGAATCTGTTTTCTGTCAGAATGCCCTGAGAATCCCTCAACCGTTTCAATCTGCATATGTACCGGAATGACGGTCATCTGCCCCTCACGATTGTACATCTGGACTTCCTTCCAGCCCTTCTGAATACGTCGGCCAAGAGTTCCTTCACCCTGATAGCTCACAAAGATCAACGCATTCTTTTCCTCTGGTGCCATGAGTTTAAAGTATTCAACACTCGGGCCGCCAGCCAGCATCCCTGAGGTGGCCATGATGATACAAGGCTCGCCATTGACAATCTCCTCCCGCTGCTCAGGACTGTCGACCTGCACGAAGATCTCGTTCAAGAATGGATTGATACCCTGATGGAAGATCATCTCTCGTATCTTCTTGCTCAGTGCCTCTGGATGTGTAGTGTGAATTGCTGTTGCTTGAGCGATCATTCCCTCAATGAAGACAGGTATCTTTGGTATGCGCTTCTTGGACACAAGGTCCTCTATGACAAGCATGATCTCTTGGGCTCGCCCTACCGCAAGCACCGGAATTAGTACCTTACCGCCTCTCTCTATTACCTTCTTAATGATGCTTGCAAACTTCTTCTCAACCTCCTGTCTCGGAGGCATCTTATCGGTCGGATGACCATAAGTACTCTCAATAATGAGGGTCTCCAACCTCGGAAACGTGAAAGTAGCTGGCTCAAGCAGACGCGTTCTCCCAAACTTGAAGTCACCAGTGTACGCGAGATTGTATTGTCCATCGCCAATATGAAGATGTATTATTGCTGAGCCGAGAATGTGTCCTGCATTGTGAAGGGTCAAGCGCACGTCAGGTGCAATGTCTGTGACCTCTCCGTAGTCCAATGGGATGGTGTGAAGAATTGCTTCTTTGACATCGCGATCTCGATAGGGTCTGAGCTTGCCCTCTCGCTCAGCCACATCCAAATAGTCTAACTGGAGAAGGGTAGAGAGATGGAGTGTTGGATGGGTCATGTAGACGGGGCCTCTGTATCCGTACTTGAAGAGAAATGGAACCATCCCCGAATGGTCAAGATGCGCATGGCTCACAATGACCGCGTCAAGTTCATCGATATTGAACTCGGGCATGTCTAACCGTGGAAACGCTCGGCTTGGAGCACCGACATTGACCCCACAGTCTATGAGGATGTTACTATCAGAGGTCTGAAGAAACATCGACTGCCTCCCGACCTCCCTGAATCCACCAAGCGCTGTGAGACGAATCCATCCGTTATTGATTATTGGTTGCCTGTGAATTCGCTTACCGATCTCTCGAAATACCTTGTTACGCGTTTCAGCCTCGCTCTGAATGATGTATCGAATCTGTTTGATGAGCTTGCTCTCAATTGGCGGTGTTCGTTGCACATTTGGCCGCCAGAACGTCTGACGAGTGATTTCTCTCAGAGTGGTTCCGTTGCGTCCAATGACCAGTCCTGGTTTTTGTGCCTCGATGATCACCTCTCCCCGTGAGGTGTCAAAGTCAATTGATGTTATCTCAGCCTCCGGTGGGACCAATTCACGAACTGTCTTCTCAGCCTCCTCAAAGGGCAGTCTGACCTCTGGCGCAGACCTGACCACGAGTCGCTTTCGCATCTTTCTTGCTAGGGCCTTTATTGCATCACCATCGTCGAGAAGAATCTTTGGAGCCTTGGAATAGATTGCTATCTCCGGCCCCTCATACTCCACTGAGCTAATTGCTGCCGACTTCGGAAGTGCCTTCATTACCACTTCTCTTATATCCTCATATTCAGTTTCAGAATTCATCTGGAGTCACTTCTCTGATTCGAAGGGAACATACCCCTCTTGTTCTATTATTGGTCTCACGTTCCGAACTGTCGGAACCCCTCGTCGCAGTCTTAGACAGAAGTTCTCTGGCGGTCTATCGTCCCTTCCAGATTTTCATTATGGTGTCTTTGTCGATTGCTTGGTAGCCATCTTTGTCAATCACACTGACGAGGATCGAGTTTCCAGTTGCAGCATCGCGCTCAATAGCTGAAGCAATTGCTCTCACCGCGAGCTCAATCGCCTTGTTCTTAGTCAGATTATCCTTGTAACCTGCTTCAAGAACACCAAGTGCAACGGGGGAGCCCGAACCAGTGGCTGTGAACTTGTCCGGCAAGACCGACCCAATGAAGTCGGTATAGAACACTTGCGGACCAAGGTCGTCAAAGCCTCCTACGAGACACTGCAACATATAGCCACCCCTCGCTTGGAACATTATATTTGCCAAGAGCCGAGTCAGTGCTTTCACCCTCATGGGGCGGCCTCGCTGAATCTCGTACAGTTTAGACTCTGCCCGCAAAAGTTCCATGATTGCCTGTGCATCAGCAACAGAACCTGCAATAGTGGCTCCAATGCGGTCAGTGATCTTGTAGATCTTCTGTGCAGACTTGTTTGCTATCAGATAGCCCATTGTCGCTCTCTGATCGCTGGCAAGGACTACACAGTCCTTGGCAATCATACCTATTGTTGTTGTTCCAGTCTTTAGTTCATCAGGGGGGTGCATGTTACGTTCCATATTGAGTAACTCCCTAGGAATCTAACAGTGTCTAGGAGAACTAGTGACATTGACAAGTTTTGGGCTCCATATTAAAAGGTTTCTTATAGGGAATAAAATGAGCCTGAGGCTCACCTATTCCGTTGTGGTTGTTGGCGTGTCGTCCTTCCGCTTGTAGACGACAACAAGTCTGACCTCATTCACGTCATCCATGATCTTGAGAATGTCCGAGGACACCCCAATCTCGGCATACTGCACGCCCTCGATATACCTTGTCAGTTCTGGCATCTCAATCGTGACTATACCCTTGGACTTTGAGACTGAGAACATCTCCTCAGGTATGCCAGGAATCCTACGTTTCACGATGGCCATGATCTTCTCCTTGGTATCGCTGACAATTCCCTTGATCGTGACGTCAAAGACTAGTGTCTTTCCTGCAAGACGGCTGTTGAAATCAACTCTGACTTTTCTCCCTGTGACTAGTGTGATAACACCCTCATCATTACCAATCTTGACTCGCTCGCCCTTCAACGGTCGTATGCCCATCTTCAGGATCTTTGTCTTTGGAAACAGTTTTACTTTGCTGGGATCTCTTGGTCCGGCTGCCTTTTCTGGTGGCACTTCGATATGTTTGCTCTCTCCGACCTTCATTCCTACAAGTTCCTCTTCAATGGATTCGAGGAGCCAATTGTGACCGACTGCAACAAGCATCGGTTCATATCTAGCCCTCTCATTGTAGATGCCCTCCTTCTTGGCGACCTCCTCCACAGTCAGATCAAAGATTTCGTTGTTCTCCTTGATTCGACCTACATAATCAACATAGACTAGGCTGCCCTTCTTGACCTGGGTCTCCTTCTTCTTTGCAGCAGTCTTCTTCGCGGTGGTCTTCTTTGGTTTGGTCTCTTTCTTCTTCTTCTCTTTTTCAGACATTAGCGATACACCTTACCAACACCAGTCTCCCGCCCCTCGCCAATGGTATCATAAAACCGTTTCCTTGTGTTCGTTGGTGCCCCTAAGAACACAGATCGTTTCATAGAATAGCTTCTTTGTGGCTACTACTGATGGTTTGAGACCCACATCCTCTATGGCTTCACCGACTCGTTTGATATTGGCCAATGATGATGCCACAACATAAACAGAACCCCCAGTTGTCAGATGTTCTGCCGCCTGTGTTAAGAACCTCTCAGTCAGCTCAGTACCAGCGAGCCCTCCCACAAGTGCGAAGTCCAAGTCCGATGAGTCTGTGTCAGCGGGCAAGTATGGTGGGTTGAACGCAATTACTGAGAATCTCTTCTTCGGGTGAATTGCCGTTAGAAGGTCGCCTTGGGCTGTGTTGATTCCAGCAACGCCATTCTCCTGTGCATTCCTCAGCGTAGTTTGTAAAGCCTCGAGAATGATGTCAATTGCTACAACGCGACTGGCAATCATGGCGGCATTAATCGTAATGTATCCACTCCCACAGCCCACCTCCAAGAATGAGTCCTTCGGGGTCAGTTCGATTGCATCAGCTAGGAGGTATGTGTCATCGGATGGTGGATAGACGCCATCGGGTGTCGCGATCCTCAGCGACCACTGTTTCATCAGTCATCAACTCGCGGGTCCGGCAATACTCCTTGGTTGACGAGGTCTAAGATACAATCCGCAATATGCACAAGCACTTCCAGTTGTAGTCTACGGAGTCTCTCTGTCCCGTCAATCATGCCATCACACATGGCTATGAGATTATCCACAAGGCTGTCTTCTGCCCCAATATTCTTGAACCAGATGCGGAGCGCCCTTCGAAGGAACTTGTTGGGATATGCGTATATTCCATGTACCATCCAGTAGAAGATTCTCTCATCTCGCGCAAAGGGGCCCTCCCTACGTCGATACATCTTGACGACAGTCGAATCCACCGCTGGTTGTGGATAGAACTTGTTTGCAGGAATCCGGAGAATCTCCTCTACGATCATTTTGTACTGCACATCAATGGAGAGTCTTGAGTAGGTAGATGTTCCGGGAGCGGCAAGTAGTCTGTCGGCAAACTCCTTCTGATACATCAATACCGCATATTCGAAGACGCCCTCCCTGATGAGGCGGAAGGTGATCTCGGAAGATATGCTGTAGGGTAGATTTGCCACAACCTTGTTCGTTTCTGGGAGCGGTACTTTCAGGGCATCGCCTTGGACTATCTCTACATTCTCAAACTTGGCAAAACGTTCTCGCAATGCACGAACAAGTGCCGGCTCAATCTCAATGACCGTCACCCTGTCGGCTGCGATGGCCAGCCACTCGGTGAGGATGCCTATACCACCTCCTATCTCAAGGACATGATCAGCCTTGGTAATGCTCGCAGCCTCAACAATGTTTCTTGCTACCTGTGCATCTACGAGAAATGACTGTCCTCTCCTCTTTCTTGGAGTCAATCCATATTTTTTCAGTACCCGTTTTGCATCATCCCATGACAGGTCTATCACCTATGACGGGTTCTCTCATCCCTCTCTTCTTCGTGAGGTGGTGGTCTTGCAAAAAGCCAGCGTTTGACATCGCCCTGCAATTCCTGAATAATTCTGGCTGTGATCACTTTCTTAGGGTTCTGAAGTTTCGTTCGACTGGCAATATCATCAAAGCTCTTGAATGGCTCCTTCTTCCTCTCTTCGAGTAATGCCCACATCAGGGTCTGGCCAACCCCTGGCAACAGCTGAAGCGAATGCTTTCGCGTTGTAATTGGTGGTGCCTCATTGAAGAACTGAACGAACTTGCTCTCATGTTTGGTCACAATCATCTCGACTATGAATGGTAGCTCTGCTGCACCCTCCGGCGTCAAGTCCTCATAACCAATCCTTCGGCTGACACGTTCAATCTTGCTACTAGGGGACCTGTCCAAATCTACGCGTTCATGTGGTCTCAGATTCGCACCGCGTTTCGGTATCAGTTCTAGGAGTGTAAAGTATGTTTCGCCCACTGCATGAACAATGGTATTCCCACGTGGCCTTGTGTCTCTCAGGTAGATCTTTGGTGGAATGACTGCAAGGATATATGCATGGCTCTCGTGCATGCGTCGCTGAATTCCGTCCATCCTGTCGTTCTCCAATTACTCTTAGGCCACATTACTCAAGACTTGGTATTCTAGTGATAAAAACTAATCGGGAGACGTTTTCAATGGACCAATTGAACCATTCGCATTTGCCCTCAGGACCGGGCCTTCATGACCATGTCGATTATCTGAATCAGCTGCTCGTCGGTGAAGTTGCTCGCATGGGAGCCCAAGATCACCTTTAGCTCTTCCTCTGTGGTCGGAGCAATGTTTGTTATCTGAACTGCCAGACTACGGCTCAACTCGAACTTTGACATGAGTCGGTCCACCAGTTTTGCCGAAACTGCGGGTGCCATCTTGGAGAAGGTTGTTGCATGTTCCAGAGTGATGCTCTGTTGGAATGACAGGTCTCCCTCTTTCGAACGCTTACTGAGTATTTTTTTCACCTGAGGAAGAGGAATCTCCTCTTGGCTTATGATCTCCTTTGGCATTTGAATCCCTCAGCCTCTACTTGGTCGAAGGTGTTCCGGTCTGATAACTAGTTCCTTGACGGCCTTACCAAGGGTGACATTGACGACAAGCCCACGACCCCTCTTGCCCACAATGATTCCAGTCCTTCCATGGTATCTCTTGTGGGGCATGCCCTTGTGGAATGCAGGATCTATGACTATGTCTACCCGCTGGCCAACCTCATAGTCTCGTAGGACCGTGCTCAATGGACTGATGCCGCGCTTCCTAACCTTCTTGGACATCAAACTACGGGTTCTTGCACGATATCCATGACTCTTCTTGACCATCGTACTTCATCTCAATATTGATTGTGAGCCGTCAGCCATTTGCGCTATGACATGGACGAGTTCCAGCATGACCTCTGGGGTGACCACTTAAGCATTATGGTCTGGAATAACATCATAGATTGCAGTGACATTGAGTTCTATACATTTCGCGGGCGATCCCAATATCTCCGCAATGGATGGGTGGGTCCTACCATCATCTCCTGATATGAGCTCCTTGACATAAGTGCCACCCTGTACTTTAAAGAGTGCCTTCACGGTCTTGTCATCGAGTTTCTCCAGCTTTACCTCATAGACATGCTTCATGCGAATCTTATCCGCACGGCGGTGTGCAACTCTTGTTGGGGTCCTCTGCTCAACTGTACAGTCCCTGAATCTCTCCTCAATCAGCCGAAGTTTCTCATCATCTACGGGTTGTTCTGTTCTAATCAGTGCCTCATACTCTTTCACATTCTCAGACGAACGTTCCTGGAGGAGCCGACCCGCCTCTCTATCAGACATTGCAAGAGAATGAACCTCGACCTTTCCCTTTGAGTGCTCATTTATCTCCTTGGCTATCGCATCCAAGTCCAAGGACCTGATCATTGGCCTGGAGATCTCAACAACGAACGGCCTCCCCTCTCCAAGCATGAGCACGTCTATGTCCTCTCGCCCCGCAGCATGGAACTTGAACTGACTCCCCTTTGCCGCGTTCTGCATGGGTATGCCGATATACTCGGAGATCGAGTCCGGGTATTTCCGACCAGTGCCGTTGCAGAGTTCGCATCCCTTACCGCCACAGGCCTTGCAGTCCCATCTGCTTTGTGGTATCCCTCTCATCAGTTTTCGGTATCGACCATAGATGAATATTGGACTGATCTGCAGTCGAATCTTATCAGCTGCCATGTCGTATACTACAACCACATCCGGGTGTTTGAATTCCACACTCTTCTCTATATGCTCCAGAAGTTGCTTACCCAGCGCTCGATTGAAGTCTGACTTGAGAGTCTCCCCATATAGGATGTTGAACTTAGCACGCAGTTCATCCTCCGCATCGGCAAGTCTTGGGTCGACCTTGCACCCTGCAAGAAAGGTGTCATATTCGATATCTCTGATCTTCTCCAAGGCTCGCTCTGCAATGTCCGGAATTCTATCAAAGACACTGGTCCCATCTATTGTGCACAGTCTGCACTCTGTCATCTGACTATATTCAACTGCATTTCTCTCGGCAAGTATCTTGGCTGGTTGGAACATGCCCTCGCTTGCAAGCAGAGCAACTAGTTCCCTGCCTCGATCTGCATTACCAGATTTCAACTCTTGGTCAGCCTGCATAGACAGAACAAGTTTGACCGACCTACCTCTCTCTTGGTTCGAGCTGTCAGTACTGAGCCAGCCAAACTGGCGGCCCAGACATCGATCACACACAGCACCATCTCTCAGAATCCTTTCGGCGGTCTCCAAGATTTGATGAGCTTGTTCTGCTGACATGTGTCTTCCTCGTGGAGAAGATTGTTTGCGACCTAAAAACATGTTTACAAATGACTCAAATTCACATATCGAAGGACCTTGAAGCCCGCAATCATTGAGGCAGGATCGCGCAACAATCTGAATATCACTTGACCCTGTCTATCCATATCTCCGGACTCCTTGATAGTATTGAGCAGTCCCAGTTCGGTCGCGTTCTTGATGAGTGCGTCAAGCCCCTTGTCACTGAGTGCAGCAATGACCTTCTGTGTCAGGTACATCACCTTGAGGTCTCGACCATACCGTGCCCGCCACGCGTGTTCGTACTTGCTCAATGTTCTCTCGTGATTTTCGCGTATCTTGACATACTCCGCCGCAACAGCACCTGCAATCTGAGCAGCACCTCCACCAAATATGATTCCTCCTCCCGTGGTGGCCTTTACAATCCCCGCTGCATCTCCAACGACTAGAAAGCCCGGCGCATACGTTCGAGCTACGGGCAGTCCCACAAGTACGGTCCCGCCAAGACCTCGTTCAATCCTAGCACCCTGAAGCCGTTCTCTCATGAGCGGATGATGGCGTATTGCAGCTTGAAGTCTAATCTTGGACTTATCGCGTGCAGCAAGGCCGACTCTTGCTCTGCTCTCTCCAAGTGGGATGATCCAGGCAAAGAACCCTGGGGCTATCCTATTGCCGTAGAACATCTCCACAAGGTCCTCATGAACCCGGGCGTTTCTCACCTCGAACTGATAGGCCGGCAGCATGCTCTTCCTAGGAACTCTTGGTAGTCCTGCCATCCTCGAGAGAATGCATCTACTACCCTCGCCATCTATTACAACTGATGAGATTATCTCCATTGTAGAGTCTGTGTATGTCTTAACACCCTCAATGCCCGAGTCCCGCTTGACATCAACAACTCTGGTTTTTGTCTGAATCTCCGCGCCTGCATCCATTGCCAGTTCTGCCAGCCACTTGTCAAAGGATGGTCTATCAACAACTAGTGCCTCATGCCTCCCCCTCTCAATGTGGACGGAGAACCCCGAAGGCGAGTAGATGGCCGCGCCCTCAACTTGGTTCTGAACGACTCTCCTTGGTGGATTTAGTCCCAATGATCTGAGTCCAGAGATGCTCAATAACCCGGCACAATGGTCTGGGACACCTATCTCCTCGTGCTCCTCCAACACCAGCACACCAACGCCACGATGTGCTGCTTCTCTTGCTGCAAGAAGCCCTGCAGGTCCTGCACCGACGACCACTATGTCCGGTTCCACTGTGATTCCCACTTTGATGCCAAAGGGCAGTCCTTATTATCTCTGGCATTAGCTGGTCTGATAGATGTAATGGTTGTGAATGGTCATGAGCACCCCTCAATTCAAGTACAAACAGGTGATCGCTGTCCGTACGGATCTAGGAATGAGTAGAGGCAAGATTGCAGTGCAGGTGGCCCATGGCGCGGTGAGTGCAGCGGAGCGGACTCGCGTGACCCACCAAGACATTTGGCGTGCTTGGCTACGAGAGGGGCAGAAGAAGGTTGCAGTCCGAGTGAGTTCCGAGGATGAATTGTTGGAGCTTCGCCGCCTTGCAGTAGTGCATCGGATTCCTCATGCACTTATTCGTGATGCCGGACTGACAGAGCTCCCGCCCAACACAATGACTGTGATTGGCATAGGTCCCGCCCAAGCAGAGCTAATCGACAAAGTGACCGGTAGTCTCAAACTGTTGTGAGGGCAAGTCATGCGTGATGCTCATCCGATTGAACGGCAATTTGGCATGGAATTCTACTCCACTGATTTTGATGGAATTGGTGGGCGAATCAAACAACAGTTCGATGATTTCGTTGTTGAGGAAATCACCCCCGATGGTGATATTCTTGAGGTTCAGCCTTGGCAACGCCCGACCCATAATGACTTTCCTCCTCTGATTCAGGGGGAACGGTCACGGTTTGTTTCATTCACTGTTCAGAAGATTGGGCTATCGACAATGGATGTGGCCACAATCTTGGCTGCACAGCTGGGCATTCCTCACAAGTACGTTTCATATGCTGGTCTGAAGGACAAACGTGCCATAACCGTCCAAGCCATGTCGGTGCCCTCTCATTCTGCAGACAACTTGGTGGGTCTAAGGCTGGCACGGATTGATATGCGTGACTTCAAGTATACTCGTCGATCTCTTCAGATCGGCGATTTGTGGGGGAATCGTTTTACCATTCGCGTTCGTAACGCTGATGTGAAATGCGAATCGGCAGTCGAACTGATGAAGGAGATCTCTCGTGCACCCATTCTAAACTACTTTGGTGTACAGAGGTTTGGTGTGACGCGTCCGTATACGCATCTCGTTGGCAAGGCCTTGATTATGAAGGACTTCGAGTCCGCTGTAAGACTAATCTTGACGACGCCTAGCGAGTATGATCCTGAGGAACTTGCCGAGGCCCGAAAACGGTTGGCCGAAGATATGAGCCCCACCGAAGACCTGATCTCGATGTTTCCTGAGGACCTCCGTTACGAGCGGGTTGTGCTGCGTCAGCTCATCAAGAACCCCCGAAACTACAAACGCGCCTTTGCACGAATACCGCCACGTGTTCAGACGTTATTCGTCCATGCCTATCAGTCATATCTCTTCAATCGATTGATAAGCATGCGAGTAAGGAAAGGTGCCTCTCTCACGGAACCTGAAATCGGAGACTTCCTCATCAAGCTCGATACCCCTCATACGGGCCGTGACTCTTGGGTGTTTGTCACTGAGCGAACGCTTGAGGAATACTCTGATGAGGTGCGTGCTGGGCACTATGGTCTTGCTGCACCTGTTCCTGGATATTCCACGAAGACACCCCCATCATGGCAGACAGATTTCCTGCTAGACCTTCTGAGAGAGGAAGGCGTTTCACTGATTGACTTTAGAAATCCGCATATCTCCTCATTAGACTCTGCTGGGGGGCTCCATCTAATCGCTCTGGATCTCACCAATGTGGATACCACCTGTGTGGATAATGACATCGTTGTAAAGTTCTCACTTCGAAAAGGGTCCTACGCCACAGTTGTGATGCGCGAATTGATGAAAAACCATCCAATCAACAGAATATAGAGGTCGGTCTCCTTGTACATCGGCAAGGAGTTTCTCAGGTGTAGATCACCAAATCTTGTCAGCCACTGCCGCTGACTCATCATCGCCGTGGTAATCCTCTCAGCCTCTTGCCAAGTTCGTCAGGCACGTCTTCACGTAACTGTTCTTTTCTCTCATCTTGGTACTCGAAAAGAACGCTCTCCCCCGTGACGGCAGATACTATCTGTCTGAGTTCTTCTTTTGAATATGGAATTCGTCCCCGGTCCTCGGTCTTGAGCATCACGATGCTCTCCTTGGTCCCATCAGGAAGGTAAAGACTGTTTATCCCCACCTCAATTGCCGGGGCTATGAGCTTCCGGACCACCGTTCGGACTTTAGCCGGACCATCAAGTATCAAGACCTCTCCATAAAGCTCCTTCAATTCATTCATCAGGTCCTCATTTTCGAGGAGAATCTCGCGGCTCTTCTTGACGACAAGCACTAATCTATCATCTAACCTAATGGCTCGGAGGAGGTTGAGTCGATCAAGCTCGGGATACTCTTTCGCGCGCTCCAATATCCATTTTGAGAACTCTATGTCGAACTCACTTATCGCTCCGCGATCCAACTTGTCCTGACAGCTTGGACACAGAAAGTCTGACTCTAAATCAATAATACATACAGGCAATTTCATTTGGCAAGCCTCGCCTCTGAGTGCCAACTGATTTGTTGCCTGTAGGATGGCACATATGAAAGTTCTGTTATCACAGACTATTCTGGTTTGGCAAGCACAATGTCAATGGTTGAGACGTTTAGCTCACTACCCTTGTCGGTCTGCACCGTTGTAGTGCCTATGGTTATCTCCTTGACTACGAGATCTGGCATGAATCTGTTCCTTGTAATCTCGGCGACGTCGACCGCCCGACTGATGAGGCGTCCTCGCGCCCGAATGACAACCTCTTTTGCACCTTTGTCGAACAGCGTCTTGCATGCCAACACATATGACATGACATTCTTGGACCCGACTAGGATGGTCGACTCAGCGTCCGAGCCCTTATCTTGGCTCTCCGTTTTCTCCTCCGACACCAGTTCTCTCTCCCTGATGATGATGATGTGCATACGTCCATGGCTTGGGCGTCATATATTGATTTCGATTTCAGTTTCGTCATCATATTTTTCTGATAATATTTTGAATGCGTATAACGTGTCCTCTTCACAAAGCTTTTCTTACGCTCAATTCCTTTCGACCATGGATGTTACTTGAATGACGCAATTGACTTTCTTAGGTTCATGTCGTGAGATTGGACGGTCTGGTTTCCTAGTCGAACACGAAAATGAGAGCTTTCTGGTTGACTATGGAACAAAGTTCCAAGACCCTCCAGCATTTCCTCGTATGATATCTACAGACGGCCTCCAGGGCATTGCTCTCACGCATGCACACCTAGACCATTCGGGAGGTCTCCCACGCATCCTAACTGAGGATTCAGACTTATCCCTGTTCTGCACTCCTGCGACCCGCGATCTTACTACCCTATTGATTCGTGACATGTACAACATCTCACATGGGCGGATGCCCTTTGCGAGAACGGACATCAACCTAGTTCGAAGACAATGCGAGCCCACACGTTACGAGGAGACAGTTCCCCTGGGCCGAAGTTTTGAGATGACCCTGTTTAATGCGGGTCACATTCCCGGCAGTGCAATGGTCTCACTACGAGTCAACGGCACACGGATTCTCTTCACAGGTGATTTCAACGCAATTGAGTCACAGTTGAATCCCGGTGCACGAAACAATCTTCCCAAACACGATGTGGTGGTCACAGAGAGCACTTACGCTCGCCGAAGAAACCCGCCCCGCGAGCAGATTGAGCAAGACCTGATTCATACGATTGAGATGACCATGGAGCGAGATGGCGCAGTGCTGATTCCTGCATTTGCAGTAGGACGTAGCCAAGAGATAATGTGCATTCTTGAACGATATGGCCTGACAAAGAAGTATCCGATTTACATAGACGGCATGTCACGAAAGGTCAATGACATTCTTGTCCGTCATCCCGAATACATAATGTCGCCGCATACGTTTGAACGCGCAGTTGAGAGGATAAACGTCATTCATGACCATCGAGATCGAGTGCGTGCCGTAAAGAATCGCGGAGTCATCATATCCCCTGCAGGAATGCTAAAGGGTGGCGCGTCACATCTGTATTTCAAAATGGTTCACGATGACCCTCGAAACTCAATCGTTCTGGTGAGTTTTCAAATCCCTGGAACTCCTGGTGCCGAGCTTCTTGCACATCGTAAGGTGACTGTAGGCAAGAGAACCTTCAACGTAGAGGCGGATGTATTCTATCACCATCTCAGTAGCCACTCTGACTCCAAGGGGCTGTTGGACCATCTTCTCAAGATACCCGGAGATCCACTATTTTACATTGTTCATGGTGAATCCGAGTCCTGTGATGCACTTGCCGAGATGCTACATGAACACGGAAGAAAAGCAGTAGTGCCAGAGGTTGACGAGTCCTTTGAGGTCTAAGCCTCTTCCTTAGTAGGGCGGGCCTCGACAACTTGGCATTTGATACGCTGAATGATTGACTCAGCCTCTTGGGGTTCCACTATCAGAGTATACAGGTAGCGCTTTGTGCGGAGCTTTAGCTTGACCTTGTCGCCGCCTCGCTTCACGCGGCACTCAATTGCATCCTCCGACATCTCGAGGAACTTCTCGGAATCAAAGATCTGTTTTGGCATTGGCTTGACCCCTCTGTGTCTGGGTGTGTTGGTGGGCCGGGAGAGACTTGCTCCAGTAGGGTTAAGTCCCGCACTGCTTGAACTCTCGATTTCCGCCGTGTGAAGGCGGCATCATAGCCAACTAGATCACCGGCCCATGCAGACGCGTTGAAACTGGCCACTAAGATAAAGATATCGTTGAAACGATATTTCTAGTGCCATTGGTTTTCAGTAGACTGTTGATGGACTCATCACTCTTTGTCCATTGATAGTCCACAATTACAACTCATCCCAGTCATCCGCTGTTTGCCATGCTCTCGAGGTCTCGTCCACACTCCGTGGTGTTACGGCCCACTCACTGTAGAAGTAAACCAGATAGGCAGCATAGAACACAAGAGCGGATACCAGAACAAATGTCGCAATGACTGGATTGTACCCATCCGGGCTAACTTGCGGACGCACCAATAGAATCCCATGACTCATGATTGATATTATGACTCCTAACATCATGAACTGGGTTGCTCCATGGGATGCACCTCTCTCCCTGACGGAGAAGAGCGAAATCAACATGATGATCAGAGTCACAATCGACAATAGATTCCGTCCCAACTGCAAATATTGCATTGCAAGAGGGCTCATTATCAATTGGATAACAGGTAGTGCTGCTGCTGATATCAGTATTAGCAGTGCTACTACTGCGAACAGTGGTTGTTGATACCTCTGTGACAGACCATAGAACGCGAACATGAAGAGTATCCCCTCGATGCCCACGACTATCAGTTGAATCACTGCCAAGAGCAACATAATACCTTCAATGTCATGTATGTTCCCACTCATGATTAGCATGTATGAAATAGTGGGATAGATGATCCCCCAACCGCAGGCGATGATGCTAGCAACGAGTCCTGCTGCCATCTCACCCCTAACTGTACCCATTTTAGAATCTTCGAATGTCAATTGTTATACCCCGCATTCCTCTCGTAATGGCATGCATCGCTGTTACGGAGAACTCTCTCATACATGAACAGCGTTTCCTGTTTCTTGACGTATTGAGCGAATCCCCCAACAGACGGTAGCACTATTTCCCGCAGTTTCAACATCAGTCGATGCATAACCAATGCGTGTTTCGCTTGTTCGCAAGATTTGTAGATAAACTTGTCGAGAAAAGCATCTGTACATCTCACTGGTTGTCACAGTACAACAGATACATCGAAGAATCAGCTTGAGTTTGGTGGTTCATTTGTGTCAATGCTCAGCATGTCCA
>JAGSHP010000228.1 GCA_029855925.1 Candidatus Thorarchaeota archaeon
CATGTTGAGGTGAAGGGTCTCAGTGGAAAGAAACGTAACACCCCGGACTTTGTACAGGCTGCATTTCGTGATATGCTGGGTGTACTGAGTAAGGTTGATAGCACTGAAGGATTTGAGACCGCTAAGGAAGAGATTCGCGAGATTGTAAATCACGTCCTGGATCGCATAGAGGGGAAGTCTGAACCGTACACTCCTGAGGAACTAGCATTTCGTGTGCAGATGACAAAGCCCATAGAGAACTACGGGTCCACTATGCCCCAGCATGTCCGTGCCGCAAAGATGCTTAGGGATGCGGGTTACGATATACAGCCTGGCCAGCTCATAGAGTACATCAAGACCAAAGATGAGGCGGGAGTCCTTCCTGTTCAGATGGCAAAGGACCGCGCGTATTGGATTGACACGGACAAATACATCGACACACTTCGCTCTGTCTTCGGTCAGGTGCTGGATGCCGTAGGAATCGAATTTGATGAGCTGCTTGGGTTCACAACACTTGACCAGTTCATATAGCCGTTAGTCTGGGCAAGAAAGTCTTATAGCATACATCATGCCTAATCCACAAAACGACTTGCTATTGCTTGTCCGTACAATGATGGGGTTGTCAAAAATGGTCAAGATTGATTTCCGAGAGTTCTTTGGAAAAGAGCCACTTCTTATCCTCAAGCCTGAAGACATCGGGCACTCAGCGCGAGAGTTCATTTCGGTGTATGGTTCGTACATGCACGATGTTGCCTTTGTTGCGAAGCGTGCCAATGGTTATGCAACCTACTCCAGTCGAACGGCTCCAGTCGAGCCAGACTATACAGAGATGTTCGAGGAGTGGATCACGCTTTTGGGAAAGCTGAAGATCCGATCCGCAGTGACAATGGACTTCTACACTGACAAATGGTTTGCTAGGGATCCAAAGTATCAGACAATCAGCGCAAAGGGGCTGCCGGTTGAATATCAAGTATGCCCCAACCGGGAGGACTTCTGGGAATACGGTGCTGAGATTGTGAAGGAGCTGGGAAGTTATCCCATCAATGAAATAGTGGTCTTTGGCACTGGCTTTATTCAAGACCGTTTCTGCTTCTGTGACCGCTGCAAAGACGAATTTGCCCCAAGTATTGGACAAGAGCCCCATCGGCTAACATACGAATACCTTGTTGAGAATCCCGAACAGCATGAGGCATGGCATCAGTGGCGTGTTGAAAAAGTGAACCAGGGCATAAGCTATCTCCAGGCTGCCGCTCGAGAGACCGATGACCTGGTCGACCGAGAGGAGCCTCTCAAACTCACCATTGAGATGCCCATTGACCCTCAGAAGGGATTCACTGAGGGAGCGCGCACTGAAAATGGACTTGACCACTCAAAGATCTTGGAGATGACTGGTAGCATTCTGATCAATCTCTATCCTTGGACACCGCTACTCCCGCGTCCCGGTACGAAGGACTATGATGATCTACTTGAGGCTCTGTACTTTGTAAAGGAGTTCAAGAGACGGGGTGGTAACGTCACGCTCTTCAGGTGGGGCATGAATGTTCCTGATCGTGTGGACGAGCTCCGGCGAATTGCAAAGGATGCTGATATCGACCGTATTGCGCTGACGTTCCACTTTCCTGAGGACTACGCTGCTCGTCGTGAGAGTGTTCTTGGGTCTGCATAGTTTAGTGTGCCTCTACTGTATCGCTCCACAGTAGGGGCATCGTCTTGTTTCTAATGGTATTGTGCGACCACATGAGAAACAGAACCCTTGCCGTTGCCCATTCACCCTTGCCTTTGTGTCATCACTAAATGGTGATAGTTCTCCCTGCCTGAACAGCGCACCCAGGCCCTCTATGTTCTCGCTACCAAGCGAACACGCACTGGAAGCCGTGCTACTACCTCCCCTATCGCTCTCAACGTTCTCAATCGGATGCAGTGCGTCTAATATTGAGGATGAACCCATCTGTGACTGGGTGGGATCTCTTCTTGTCCCTGCGAACGATGCCCCCTTTGACCCTCTCGTTCCCCAATCTGTCTCTGGTGTTGAGATGTGTCCTTTTGAGTGACGGAAACTCTGTTCCAAGCGGTCAAAGTCCATCCGATAGTCGTCGCCACCAAAGCCGGTATCGACAGCCGGCGTGTTCGCCACTCGTCGAGGTGATTGATCATAGGTCCAGACATCCTCTGACGGTGGCAGGCCCTTTGACATCTCAAGAAAATCATGATGCGCCCTCATCTTCATACGTTCGTAGTCCCTCGGTGTGAGACCAAGAACCTCCAGAGCACGATCCCGTTCGGGACACCTCTTGGAGAGAGGACAGCAGTATGCCAGACTCCCATGGCACAACGAGGCAAGAGCTCTCTCCTGTCGTGACTTGAAGATGGGTGTGATCTTCTTTCTACCAAGGATTAGTGAGTCCCCCTCAGTGCGTATCTCAGCGTACCCGCTCTGCGCCAAGGCTGCGACAACCTCCTTCGCCGGATACGCCCGACCCTCAATGACTACAACCCCCTCGGTCTTCTCTAGTCTTACGGGGCGCTCAGCCTCTCTGCGATCGTAGCTCTCATATCTCGTCTTTGCCACCTCAAATCAAATTGCTACATCTTACCGTGTTGTTATCACAATACAATTTCGTGTATTACGTTAGTATTTCCGATTGCCAAAAGCTATAAGACTCGCAATTCCCCACAGAGGTCTGGTGTTGAGCATTGGGGTTCTCTCTTCTCGGCAGAGGGTCTCCATGGGCTCCACAAGGATGTGACATTCTATGGGTTGCAAAGCAGAAGGTGCCGCACAGGGATACACGGTTCTGGGTTCAATCATCTTGTTCCTCTTCGCACTTCAGATGATCTCCAGTGGACTAAATGGTGTTCTTGGTGGCGACTTCAATTCAGTCATTGATGTAGTACTTGGGATTACACTAGTGCTCATGGCAGTACTGGCTCTTGACGCATGTGGCTTCATCTATTGGAAGGTACAACGGAGCGGGTTGCTTCTTGCGATATTTGGACTGGTCTCCATCTTCATTATTGGAAGAGGCCTCAATTTTGACATACTGTCCTGGTTGACGAATATCGGAATGCTCGCAGGGCTGATGTTCCTCATTGCAGGCATCCTATTAATCACTAAGAGTTAAGATGTAATCGGCCACATGTTCTGGCATGCTGGCCTCTCCCCTCCTTTTTCTACGCCCCCTTTGACAGTAGCCTACATCGATAATTAGATAATGGGGACCTGTTGGTACCGGGCCGAAGACAGATTGCATAACGGGATGGTTATTTGAATGGACGACCGACAGTTTGGCATATTCAAGGATCTTGGATTTGACGATGTCACCTCTGAGACTATGACTAATGACTACTGGAAAGCACGAGCCGCAGAGGCTCTCGCATTGACAACACAGGACCGCGAGGTCTATGGCTGCCTAGACCACACGAAGGGCGAGGGTCTGACCATCTACGATGTCGAAGGTACCGAGTATCTTGACATGACTGGCGGAGTCGCCGTGCGTGCCTTTGGTGTGAGATATAAACCACAACTGGAGTTCGAGAGCAAGATCAATGATGTGATTCGTGAGCTCCCGGGCATGGACTTTGATGCAATCCCTCAAACATTACTCGCTGAGAAGCTTGCCTCTATTGTTCCCGGAGATCAGAAGAGGCGGGTCGTATTCACAACATCTGGAGGGCGTGCTGTAGAGGGTTGTATGAAGTCAGCAATGGATCTATCTGGCAAACATCGGTTTGTAGCATTTCGTCCTGCCTTTCACGGGCGCACCGGCTATGCTCTCTCGTTGACAGCATCCAACTCAAAGCACAAGACGGGATTCCCCCAGGGCGTTGATGTGGTCCGCGTCTTCTATCCCTACTGCTACCGCTGTCCCTATGGTCAAGAGGAAGAGAGCTGCAATCTTGAATGCGTTGAAGCGCTCCGTCAGGCCCTTGAGGTTGAGGGGAACGACATTGCCGCGACGGTGATGGAACCCATCTGTGGTGAGGGCGGAATCATCGTACCCCCCTCAAAGGCGGTTCAAGGAATGTACAAAGTGACTAAGGAATTCGGTGGTTACTTCATGTCTGATGAGGTTCAGGCAGGAATGGGCCGAACTGGTAAATGGTTCGCGATTGAAAACCATGGCGTTGTTCCGGACTACATCTCCATGGCAAAAGCACTTGGCGGCGGCTATCCGCTTGGCGCGTCAATTGGACCCGCTCCTATGTTCACTGGACCATCCCGTCACTCGGAGACATTCTCCGCCGAACCAAGAATGTCACTCATCTCACTTTGGGTGTTGAAACACATTGAGGATGGTGGCTTCCTTCGCAAGAATGCCGAACATGGTGCCCATCTTCTGAAGAGACTGAAGGAGCTTGTGGAGAAACACGAAGTGGCTGGTGACGCCCGCGGTATCGGTTTCATGGCTGGAATCGAGTTTGTGAAGGACAAGAAGTCCAAGGCAAGAGCGCCCAAGATACGCGACCAGATTGTCAAGCATCTTGTTGCAAAGGAACGACTATGGATACTGGGCGCTGGTCCGAATGCCATTCGATTTACGCCAAGCTATGTCATCACAACGGAACAGATTGATGATGCAATTGATCGTCTTGATAGAGCAATCAAGGCTGTGACTGCATAAGCTCCATTATGCCATGTAAAAAAAGCCAGTGCCCCCTCATCATTAAATGAGAGGGGGCGTCACCTCTTACAATAGCAGCAGAATTGCGCCAATAATCACGAGGATCCCTGGCAGACCTGCAGCGAAGAGGTACATCACGATTCCGAGAATGAGAAGGATTATCCAGTTCTTTTCCAGCTTTAGTGCTGGAATGTTAACAAACCCGCTCGTTGCTAATGCAACAAGTCCGAGGATAATTTGTATAATTCCTATTATCAGTCCACCCAGTATTCCTCCAAGGCCTAGACCTGGGAGAATACCAAACGGAGCACCGATAATGTTTAGGATTCCGTAGAGAAGGCAGAGAAGTCCGCCTATGACTACGAGAATGCCCGATATTTTTGTCATATCTGATGCCATGATATCACCGCTTTGCGTTGATCACTTTCAGTTTCGAAATGACCTTTAAAACAATGAACTCCGTCTTATTTATACTATTCCAAAGTGTGGTATATGGCCATTTTCGGTGCTCTCGCAGATGCTATCGACTGAGAAAGTGCTCAACAGTAAGCTTATCAATCCAAATGCACTGAACCTGACAAACACAAAAACGGAGGTACGAAAAGATCATGGCAACAATCCACTGGGGGAATCATGTTTGCCAGGCGCTCGTTCTTAGCTCTACCTCCATCTGCGAAGTTCCTGTACGTTCTCCTTAAGGCGCGTCGAAGAATGTCGCGTCAGGAACTGATCGATGAGACCTTTTTGCCACCCCGGACTGTAAACTATGGGTTGAGCCGGCTAAAGGATCTCGGATTGGTCAAGGATGAAGTTCACAGTGACGACTCGCGGATGGTAATCTACGAGCTGCTGACAGCCCCCTTCTAGTGAGACGACCAGACCAGAGTTTACCTGACGCGTGTCAGGATGGTGAGAACTGTGGCGATTACCGCCGCAAATGGACCACCGCAGTGAGCACTCCCATCATCATCAGTCGGGCCAAAAGCCTCATAATGCCAATGGATTGCAATCTCCCAACGCTCAATTGAGGCACCGACCCATGAATTTCTATGAAAGAGCTGGCGTAGAGCCTATCGATGGAACCAGACGAACACACCTCTCGAGTGAGGTCACTCCAAGTCTTGCAGGCCAAGAAGTCACCCTCATGGGCTGGGTTCACATCCTTAGAGACAAAGGAAAGATCAAGTTCCTCATTCTCAGAGATGAGAGCGGGCTCATACAAGTGGTGATTCCTCAGAAGAAGGTCTCAGAAGACGTGTTCGAGATATCCGGTCATCTTCACTCCGAGACCGTCATCGCAGTGACTGGAACGGTTGTTGCATCAAAACAGGCAAAGGCTGGAGTTGAGATTCTACCCACGAGAATCAAGGTGCTCAATACGGCTGAGCCAATCCCCATCGACGTTGTTGAGGGAAAGGTTTCAATTGAG
>JAGSHP010000212.1 GCA_029855925.1 Candidatus Thorarchaeota archaeon
ATGCCACTCCTGCCGTCTCTTCGCGGGGGCGGAGCAAAGATGTCTGCCAGCGACCCGCTCTCACACATTCGAGTGACAGATTCGCCACAGGACATCAAGTCAACAATCAAGAAGGCTTACTGCCCCGCCGGAGACCTTGAACAGAACCCGATAACCGCAACTGTGCGGTACATTCTGATGCCGCGGTTTGGCAAGATCCTCATTAAGAGGAAGGAGAAGTTCGGCGGAGACATCGAGTTTGACGACATTGATGCATTTGAACAGGCATACACAAAACAGCAGCTGCATCCCCTCGACGTGAAGGCCGCAGTCACAGAGGGGCTCATCGAACTTCTGGCTCCTGCGAGAGAATACTTCGAGGCACATCCAGACATCCTTGCTGAGGTCGAGAAGACCTTTGGCGAGTGAATAGCCTAGCACTGAAAGGGATGAGGGAGAGGCTCCCGCTTGGGAAGCGTCTCCGTTCTATTCAAGGTCTATTCCCAGACTGTCAAGAAGTGCGGCAAGGTCGGCCTTCGACAGAGTCTTTGCCTGCTCAATGATGATGTCTATCTCATCAGGTGAGATACCCTTTGCCTGCAGTTTCCTGCGAAGGTCTTCTATCATGGCAGGTTCTTCTTCTAAGGATGGAGCCTTTGTCGGAGTTGGCGTCTTACCCTCCTTCAGGGCAAGTGCCTCCGCACGACGGGCTCGCTCCTGATCAATGACCTCCTTGATGAAGCCGGGACGCTCGCTGACATTCATTCTTGCAAGGTCTGCCTTGAATGCTGCGATCTCCTCATCTCCAAGTCCAGTGATCTCCGCCAGCTCAGCAAGTAGATCTTCCACCTCGGGGATGACTGCCTTTATCGGATACGCATCTACGTCATCTGGTTCCTTACGGATGCCAAGAGGCTTCAGTTCGCTGTTTATTATGTCCAGTATTACATCCTGTCGTGAGGCAACAGGAGGAATCCGTGGGATGCGTCCCTTCCTGAGAACTCGCAGCATGGCATTAAGCCATCTGATCATCTGTGGCACGCTGTAGACTCGGACGTAGAGGAACAACAATGCCGCGAGAATCACAAATGATATGCTGCCGTATATGGCAACGTTCTGGGCAAAGACCTGAGCTGCAGATGGACTGGACTGAATGACGAACTCAATCTGCTGAGTGGCATAGTTCGCCTTGCTAAAGGTCACGCTGACCGGGAAGTTGCCCGACGCTCCGACGTATATCGGTATCACGTAGGTCCCATTCCCCTCACGTCGCATATAGTCTGGGAAGTAGGTCAAGTTGCCGGTTGGAATTACAACTAGGGGATCAACGTCGTCGATACCGACATTATGGTCAAGATCCCAGTACTGAATGACAATCTCAATGGTCTCGCCGGGTACGGTCTTGATCTCCTGTGTCGAAACAAAGTAAGTCGTCAATATAGGACGCACGGTGAGATCAATGGTTAAGGGGGAAATCTGATAGTACGAGCCCTCGAAGGCGACCTCAATGCTATAGGTGGCAATTGGTAGATAGTCAGGGATGGTCAGAGTGTAAGAGCCATTATCCAATGGTGTAAGCTCGATTGTGCCGATGGTCTGCCAGATTGCATAGCCATTCAGACCGGTGACCACCTCACCTGTGAACTCGTTTATCACCGTAAAGACAAGGGTTCTGCTCTCATTGATTGGGATGGATAGGCGGGAGATGCCCATGATGTAGGCATCTATCCTTGCCATCACGAGATTGACCTCAACACTCTCCGCCAAATGATTGGGCTTTGAGAACTCGATTGAAACATCATAGGTTCTTGGCACTGACATCGAGAGAGAGAGGGATATCACATAGGTGCCATTGTCAAGGTCGAACACATTGACACTTCCACCATCCCAGGTCACCAGTACATCCGCACCGATAACAGGTTGAGAAGAGTGCGTGTCGTTCAGGTAGATGGTGAAGTTTACCAGGTCCCCATGATATCCAGTCTTGGTTGGTGAGTCTGGCGTAGCCTCAATTGGGATTGCCAATACGTTGAAGCTTATTGTGCGCTGTGCAATGGCATATCCGCTCTTGGCAGCAGACACTAGTAACGAGTATGACTGGACATTCAGAGCACTCAGGTTCACTTCAGCGCGATAGGTGTGATCAGGCAGTTCGACAAATTGCCCTGATAGACCCCCCAGTTTGTATACGACACTTGCACCAGAGATTCGTTCGCCAACGAACGTGTCATTGTACTCGGCGGCCAGTATCATAATGTCACCATAGTAGGCGGACATGGCCGTAACGCCGCCGTTTACCCAGATTCCAGAGTAAATCGGAGATACCGTGACTTCAATCACAATATCAAGGAAGGAGTAGCTGTCGGCAACAGCCCTGACAACGGCATCGTATTGTCCGATTGCAAATCCGCTCGCATCAATGTAGCCGCTGTAGTAACCAGGAGTGCCATTGTATGGAAGGACATAGGCAGTGTCATTCCATGTTATGGTCACTGTGGCGGTGCTCACCGGATTGCCGCGAGTGTTGTCTTGAAGATAGACCCAGAGCGTAGCCGAAGAGGATGCAACGATTTGAACCGTTGAACTCATTGGAATAATCGTGCCTGAGGCCTTCGTGAGCACAAGGGAAATGCTCTTGGATCGGGTCTGATAGAACTGTCGTGATACTCGAATCGTCAAATCATAAGAGCCGTATGACTGGGTTGTAGTATCCAAGTTGAGTACGTATGTGCCATTGCTGTAGTCGGTGAAGCTGTAGATTGTGACATTCCACAACAACTCCGCAGTCATTCCCGGAACGGTGGTGTTGTAATAAGAATCACGAACCTCCATCCGAATCGGGATGATTGCACCCCACTCATCATAGTATGCGGTATGCTCCACATATATCTCAACAGTCAGTGCTCCAGGTTGAATGGTGACAGAGGCTTCCCCAGTGCGGTAGTTGCTGAGAGAGGCATAGACCGTGAATGGATACGCCTGAGCTTGAAGTCCAGTAGTATTGATAGCAAGTTGATACATTCCCCCACCAAGTGACTGAATGGTCACGGATGTATTGTAGAGCGAATTCCAGTCAGTGGTGACCGTAGCACCGTCCAGTGTCAAGTCATGGTCGGAGTCATAGAATGTGACATTCACAAGGTGAAGCGCGCCTATGGGCAGGGACGCCGCTGGAGGTGCCTCACTGATCAGATTCGTCTGGGTGAGTCTAATGACTGCCCGGATATCTGTGACTGTCCTAGAATCGAAGAATGGAGGACCACTCGTACTGATTGTCAGGTTGAAGTAGACAGTGCCAGTTCCGCCAAACTGAGAGGTTGGCACAAGAATGAGGTAGGACCCATCTCCATTGTCGGTCAAGTAGTAGGTCGGACTAGTAACGTTTGTAGAGGTCAATGTGATGGAACCATTCGCAATTCCATTGTCCGAGATATAATCTACATACTGGAACACAATCGACATGTTGTCAAGGTATGGAGTAGACTCGACTAAGGGGAAGTATATCTGAGTAGGTCGTACCACAGTGGACGCCAAGGTTGTGGTACTGCGAGGTGCATAGTACGGAGCTCCAGTACTACGATCAATGAGAAGCTGTATCTCTTCGTTG
>JAGSHP010000274.1 GCA_029855925.1 Candidatus Thorarchaeota archaeon
ATACGCTCTTGTCCGCACCGGGATTGTATGTGACAGCATTTTCAAGGATGATTGAGAACATGGTTGACAGGAACCGATTCGCGGAGATCACGCTGTCGCCCGCATTCGTCGTATGCATCTCGAAGTGAACATCTGGGTACATTGCTCCGAACTGCGCGGCAACATCCTCTAAGGTGCTAGCGAGCGATACTTCTTCCAGGGGTTCCTCCTCCAGTCCGTTCAGAGTTCTTGCCTTGCTCACAAGTCGGCTGATTCTGTGTATCGCCTCCTCCATAACCTCTCTCCATGGGTTCGTGTCGCCATTATTCTGTAGGGCTATACCAAACTCCAAAGCCTGCAAGAGGTTCGCCACATCATGAGAGAGCACATCCAAAAACAGCTGCGCAGCTTCCTTGGCTCGAATCTTCTCCGTTAGGTCAATGGAAACGTGAAAGATGCGAAGGAGCGATCCCGAGTCATCAAATGTCGGGATTGTGGAGATTCTGAATAACCTTCCAAGTTGGTCTATTTCATCGCTTGATGCCACAGGCTGGAGACTACGGATGACCGCATCGACAGGGCAGTTCAGAACTGGTTCGTTCATGCCATGAAAGACCTTGAAGCACTTCTTACCAATCAGGTCCGTTTCGCTCTCAAAACCAAACGTCCTCAGAAGAACTGAATTCGTTCCGCGGATGACATGATCTGAATCGACTATCATTGTGGGATAACCTAGGGCATCAAATATGGCTCGCCACTGGAATTCTCTGACGCGTTCGATGTACTCTGCCGGAAGTATCCCCAGTTGATGAGCAAGTACGATTGATCCAACATGTTCCCCCTGCTCAAGAAGCGGGAATATCACAACCTCCCAGCTGATGTTATCGTCTGTTGTCTCAACATTTCTCTGTGGAACTTTCAGTCTTACAGCAGTTTCCACCTTTGAGGGGGGGCATAGCTGTGAGAGAAGCTCAAAGTGTAATTTGTCAAGTCTGTGGCCCACAATCTCAAACTTCGAGGTGTTCAAAGCCTTCAGAGCCGCTGTATTGACCCAGCTGACCACCATATCTTGATCCAAGAGAAGGATGATGTCCTCAATATATTCCAATATGACCTCTCTGAGGTTCTGTACCAGTTTCTCTATGCGTTCGTCCACGTAGCCCGCCCCTGCAGTAGCTGTCGCTGCAATAGACCATCCACATCGATATTACGATAATAGATGGATTTCATTTACACTAATTCAGTGATTGCGGTAGTTCTATAACAGAGACTGTTATTTGCTTATCGATGATGAAGATGACCGACGAAGAACAGCGTGGTGGTTCTAAGATATATCGTACACTCGTACAGGACCTCTACCGAACAGGACTGCACTCTGACGAGATTGGCATCAGACAGATTGAGCAGTGGCGGTCGAAGAGCCGTCAGTTTACAGCAGACGCGGATGTCATTGGCAAGATTGAAGAAGCGGTGCTGGATGTCGAGTCGAAGAAGATGGGTAAGCAAGAGAAGGTTGGCTTTGTCATTCTCCGCGAGTCGACCTGGAATCAGTCCGCTGATCCCTTGGCTCGAAGGCTCGTCATCAAGCTGTTCACCAATACTGGCCATTGGATAGCTACCGCTGAAGAGATGGTCGCTGATGAATTGGCCAACAGTTATGCCTCTGGAATTCCTCTTCTCTCTCTTGCGGTCCTGACATCCGAGAATGAGATTGTCACCTATGTTCGACAGATGCGGCGAAGAGCTGGGGCCTCTGAGGCGTACTCCTTCTTTTTGCCCGGTCCTGGTGGTGACTTTGAGGTATTTAGTATTGAGGGGAAGCGTGCCACTCTTGGCGATGACTTCCGGGTCCTGTTATTGAGTGGCAACGACGCAGAAGTGGCCGAGATAGACAGCAAGTTCGCAGACATTGGTGGCGAGTTCGCAGTGTCCATTCGGGACCGTATTCTTGCAGACAACGAATGGTTCTGTCGAGTGTTGCAGTGTTTCTCCGTGTTTGTTCGTTACCGTAAGGAGATTCGAGACAGGGTCTCTGAACTACTAGACCATTGGAGGAAAGGAGAGTACACGCCTCGCCAAGACCGGTTTGAGTTGAGTCTATTAGCGAACCCTCGAAGAATCACGCTTAAGCCACGAGAGCTCGAAGAGATCTGAATGGTCTCTGGCACATGTTTCTCTGAGAAAGTGATGTTTCTCATCCTAGAGTGACGGAATCACTTATAGCCTGATAGTGTGTCATACAAAGCTGTTTCCACGAAAAATAGGAAACCTTATCTAGATTTGAACGAATGAATCGTGAGGTGCGTGCCACTGATAATGCAAAATCGCAAAATTCTAGTAATATCAATTTTTGCTCTTGCGCTAATGGTCGCGACATCATTTACATCTGTGAGTGCTGTTGCTGTACCATATGCCTATCAATCAGGATCACAGTCCCTTACTCGGGCTGCAGATGGGAATATCTACACGGTAATCCCTGGTGACAATGTCGTACAGACACCACCACTGTACCTATCCCATAGTGAGGACATCAATTTCGAGACCTACATGTACAGTGATACGTCATGGAATCGAGCAATCGGAAGCTTGACTGGACCTGCAAACCGAAGCACTAACTTTCCGCTCTGGTCAACTGATAGTGACGGTTGGCTCGATCCCGGTGTGTCATATCCAACATTCTGGAAGCTTCTGAATCAGACAAATGATCTGTCTGCCTCGGTGAACTGGCGTATTCGCGAGTTTCCCCTTGCTGTTGGTCAAAATGCAACAACCATTTTGGAGAGTAACTCCATAAGTATGGGATTGCTTAACATCACTACAGAGGCAGAAATGTATCATATCACTGTTCAGAATCCTCAGGACGACACAGAGCTCTATGTCATGGGCGTAGATCCGCAAGGAAGACTTGATGTGGACATGTATGTAGGACCTGGAGACATAAGCCTCTATCCGTTGCAGTTCACAGGAACGGGTCTCTACAAGATTATCATCTATGCAGACTCGGCCGCAGCAGCTTTCGTTCCGGTAACGATTTCGATTGAATCGGTTGAACCAATAGTGCTTCCAGCTGGACAGCTGACACAGGGCGTTCTCTCCGGAAGTGAATGGATAGTCAATCAGGAATCGGGAGATGTCTACTACAAGGAGCAGGTACCTACTGCATATACGTTCAAGGTGACATCGCCAGAGGGCCGCCCCGGACGACTGAGATACTCACTCAACTTTCCAGAGTTCTCTAGTGGTACATATGAAACGCGTGATCCCGTGATATTCATAACGGCTAATATCTCACAGGCCTCATTCGGTGCACCATCGATCTTCTTGAGCGGCTTGGGCATGTTTGGTCATGAATGGTGGTATCAGTCGTACGAGAATCAGAGCTACTATGTCACAATCACTGGAATGGACAACGTGGAGTTTAGTTTCCTCAATGATGTCCCTGAGGCCAAGGAGCTACCGGTCAACACAAACCTGTTTCTCGATGCAGGTTATGCCATAGATTCGGTGTATGGTTACACGCTTCATTTGAGCGAGGACTCACTCCTGTCCATCAACTCCACCGAGTACAATGGCGGGTATTCTTGGCAACTTGGTACGTATCACAATGGTAACTATTTCTTCTCGTATCTCTCCGACTCGCACAACTTCCCTGATGCCTCGGTCTACTACCTCCCCGCTGGGGACTATGTTGTGAACGCATTTCCCGGATCCATTTCGGCCTACGGCTTCTACACGTTTACAGTGGGCCCTGTTCTTGACGGAACTGGAGTCTACTCTGTGGCAGACTCTTCGATATTAGGCGTTCGAGTGAGTGCTGATATTCTCAACGACTACGCGGCGAATGTCACCCTCACGACCAACGATAATGTCAGCGTGACAACAGACATCCAGCTGTTTTCAGAGGTCGGGCGATCGATCGGGAAGACCACAAGCACTATGGGACATTACCAGACTGGATTTGGCTGGAGTGCACTGGGCAATAACTTCACGATGTACGAATGCGGTCTTCTGACCAGCCGTCGTGTTGACGATGGCAGCCTCATCATCTCCGTCAAGCCCTACTCGACCCGGAACACAACTGGTGGTGTTTTGTCAAACAATCTTCCTGGGAAGATGCATACCTTCGATATCGACTTTGTCGACTACACGAGTGAGGCATTCAATGGAACTGCTGCACTTGATGCGACCTCTGGGACGGGAAGTCATTCCATAGTATTGGAGGAGCCACAAGACGCCACTGAAAAGTATGTGCTGGATCTGTCGCTGAAGCCAAACACGTGGTACAACGTGTCTGTTCAAACACAGGATGTCACCGACCTTTCCATGAACCTCTTCCAGGATTATAATGGCCGTGCCAATGTTATTACCTGGGGTTATCTGTCTCAGACCAAGGTCGGAACACTTGAAGACTTTGGTGTACAGTTTGGCTCGATAGGCTCCGACGCGGCTCTTGTGATCTCCATCGATAGAGATCCACTGGTCGACGGAGGTTGGATTAATGTCACAGTCACAGAGTTCCTCACCAATGAGATCAGTGTGCCTCTTATAGCACTTAACCTTCCGTTCCCGGTAGTGACCGTGGGAGGCGCACTGCCCAGTGACTGGCTCGCGCAGAATGGTCTTGTCGTCACTGGAGGCATCGTGGCTGGAGTCGCAGTTGTGGTACTGATTCTAGTAGTTCTGAAGAAGCGCAGACCATAGTTAGACAATGGAGTTTGGGAGAGGTATTGTCCTCTCTCCTCACTCTTTCTTTCTTTTTTCCATCTTTGCACTCACAATACACGTTAATGCAAGTGTCACCTGATACACAACGACATTCATTTTCGAGTTGTGCAGACATGACATGGAGTACAGAATCGGTCTTGGTCTTAGACGCAGGAAGGACGGACTGTATTCGTGCCACCACAACAATAGGCCGCCACAAGCACGAGCGGCCTAGCCACTACTTGTGCCGGTGTTCGTGATTCGCAATGCACCGAATGCTCAGTCTTCATCGTCATCCTGTTCGTCGTGAGGGATCTCCAGTTCGTGTGGCTGAGTCATTCGCTCAGGCGAGAGTATCTCATCAAGCGTCTTCTCATCCAGCAGTCCTTTCTCAAGAACTATCTCCCGCACTGAACGTTTGGTGGCGAGCGCCTCCTTTGCAATCTTCGTCGCCTCTTTGTATCCAATATACGGGTTGAGCGCAGTGACAAGACCGACACTGCGATGGACCACGTCAAGTCCTTCGGGATTGGGCTTGATACCCTTGATGCATTTCTCTGTGAGGATCGGTATTGAGTTTCTCAGCAGCTTGAGTGCTTGGAAGAAGTTGTATGCCATGAGCGGTTCGAACGCGTTCAGTTCGAGCTGCCCCCCAGTCGCAGCGAGAGTTATCACGTTGTCGTGGCCGATGACGGATGACGCACACTGAATCATCATCTCCGGAATGACCGGGTTCACCTTTCCAGGCATGATCGATGACCCTGGCTGTACAGCTGGGAGGATGATCTCATGGAATCCCCCGATTGGACCTGAGGAGAGAATGATCAGGTCGTGACAGATCTTGCTCAGATTGGATGCCATGACTCTGAGCAGACCGGATGCATGCACAAACTCATCACTGTTCTGAGTATCATCAATGAGGTTCTCTGCGGTGACAAGCCCATCAAGCCCAGTCACCTCGCGCAGATGTTTCTCCGCCAGCCTGATGTAGTGCGGGTCTGCGTTTAGCGATGTGCCTATTGCAGTGGCACCAATGTTATGGGTTTCAAGGACCTCCCTGGCAAGACCTATGCGGAGCAGGTCTCGCTTGAGCGCAGCTGACCACGCTGCGAACTCCTGTCCCAGCGTGATGGGCACAGCATCCTGCATCTCCGTTCTCCCGAGTTTCAGAATGTCCTTGAACTCCTCCGCCTTATCGTCCAGCGCAACGATGAGTTCGCCTAGGACGTCCGAGAGTTCGTTGAGATTGAAGATCGTTGCGATCTTTATTGCAGTGGGGTAGACATCGTTTGTGCTCTGCGACATGTTGACATGGTCATTAGCAGATATTGGTGACATCGAGTTTCTGGGATGACCAAGTATCTCATTGGCCCGCGAGGCTATGACCTCGTTTGCATTCATGTTGGTCGAGGTCCCAGCGCCCCCTTGGAGTACATCTACGACGAACTGGTCATGGAACTTGCCCTCAATGATCTCATCGCAGGCCTGAATTATTGCCCGCGCGTACTTCTTCCGTAGTAGTCCGAGGTCTCGATTGGCCATCGCACAGGCCTTTTTCACCATGGCCAGAGCAACAATGAACTTTGTGTAGTTGCCGATAGGAATTAGCGAGACACCGAAGTTCTCCACGGCACGAAGCGTCTGAACACCCCAGTAAGCCTCACGCGGGACCTTCCTTGTTCCAAGAAGGTCACTTTCTTCTCGATATTCCTCTCGTTCCTGTCCGCTCATTCTACGCACCGACTCATTCAGTCCGTTCTTTGAATATCAGTCTATTGCAGCGGCAAAATCACAGCGCCGGGCAAGACTCGCTGTTCCTCAGATGCCGATGGCCATGCCGTCCTTTCTGTAGTCGGAGCCAGCAATCCATGCGTCACCCAATCGAAGGATTGCCTGGCCGCCTCCGAAGCCGGACATGGTCTCATGGACAAGTCGGTGACCCAGCCTACGCAGCTCCCCCTGGACGTATGGCGGAATCCCGTTCTCCAGCGCCACGGTGTTCTTCTCTTGGTCATGGTGGAATCGCGGATGGTCCAAGGCCTCTTGCGGTGTCATATTGTAGTCGACAAGATTGCTTACGAACTGAGCATGTGCCTGGGCCTGATGCGCACCGCCCATGATGCCAAAGACACCGTACAACTCCTTCTCCCTGTATAGCGCCCCAGGGATGATGGTATGAAAGGGCCGTTTGCCCGGCGCGTACGAGTTCGGATGGTCCGGGTCAAGGGAGAAGAGGTTCCCTCGGTTCTGGAGCTTTATGCCGGTTCCCGGAACGACGAGACCACTGCCAAATCCCATGTACAGGCTGTTGATGAACGATACTGCCATGCCATCTCCATCAGCAGTCGCAAGGTAGACGGTATCCCCATGGGGGGAAATCCCGGTTGAGGGTGGCTTCATTGCTGTTGAGGTGCTGACCACCTTGGCCCGTTCTCTTGCATATTTCGAAGAAAGGAGCACGTTCAGCGGTAGTTCGTAGAAGTCAGGATCGGCATTGTGAGCCAGGAGGTCGGCGTACGCCAGTTTCTTTGCTTCAATCATTAGATGGTATCTCTGTGCGTCGAGCGGTCCATGCTGTGCTGTCTTCAGTTCGGCCATGATATTGAGCATTATCAATGTTGCAAAACCCTGTCCGTTAGGGGGATGCTCAAACACCTCGAGACCTTGATACTTAGTTGAGACCGGCTCAGTCCTCTCAGTTGCGTGATGCATCAGGTCCTCGAGAGTGAGGAACCCCCCATGTTTCTGGACGGTCTCAACAATCGCCTCTGCAATCGACCCTCCATAAAATGCCTGGGACCCCTCGTTCGCGACCAGCTCCAAGGTATGTGCGAGGTCTCTGTTCCTCATGATCTCCCCCGTCTTTGGTGCCCGTCCATTCTTTGTGAATACACGGCGCGCCTCCTCGTTCTGAAGAACTGGAACAAGCATTGACCAGTACTGCGAGATTATTGGTGCAACCGGAAACCCGTTTGTGGCATAGCGGATTGCTGGTGCAAGAACTTCCTTGAGATCGAGGCGACCGTACTCTTCCACTAGGGTCTCCCACAGATGCATAGCACCCGGAACCGTGACTGGAGCCCCACCACGTAAGGGCATCTTCTCCCACCCTTTGGAACGTAGATCCTCCAGTTTGGCCAGTGAACCGGCCCTCCCCGAGCCGTTCAGCGCGATAGGCTTGCGACCATCTGGAAGACTGAGGAGAACAAAGGCGTCACCCCCGCAACCTGTGGAGAACGGCTCTGTCACGTCCAAGACTGCCGCTGTGGCCACAGCTGCATCTGCTGCATTGCCCCCACTACGAAGAATCTCGATGCCTGCCTGAGCGGCCAGTGGTTCTGAGGCGGCAACAATTCCCTCCGGTGCAATGACATCCGAGCGTCCGGTCTTTCTCCTCCAGAACAACTACTCATCCTCCTCTCTCTTTGGTTTATCCTGTACATGTCGGAGACCTTCAATGCCTCCCGGTGATACCATGACGTGTTCCACCCCCATTCTCCGCAGAATGCTCGCCCCGGTGGTCGCCCTGACTCCGACCGGGCACAGAGTGACTACGGGGCGATCAGGAACGGTTGGTCTCATATCACGAATCAATGTCAGAGGCAGTCTCTCGAATTGAGGCATCGAGTCATTCAAGGTCTCGCTCTTCTCGCGGACATCTATGGCTATGACATCTCCCGATTCAATTGACTGACGCACCTCTTCCGGCTTGATGACCCTCAGAGACTCCACAGGTCCGCCATCAGCAGCCCAACCCGCCAACGTTGGACCAAGGTACCCTACAATATTGTCGAGACCCACGCGTACTAGGAATCTGAAGGCAGGGTCAAGGTCCCCCTTTCTGTCAAGAACCAGCAGTATCTTCTCATCGGGTCTTACTACCCATCCAGCCACGAGACCCAGAATACTCATTGGGAGACTGATGGAGCTAGGAATGTACATGCTGGCAAATGATTCGTGTGATCGTGTGTCGACAATCACCGCGTCCTCGGCTCCACTGAGTTCCCTAAACTCTTCCATTGTAAGCCTCTGTGGTGCGGGAATGTCTGCCACCAGTGGCGGTCCGTCGGTGTTGAGTTTCTCGCAGTGCTTGAAATACTTCGCAAGTACAAGGTCTTGGCTGCATGCTCGTTCCACGAAAGTGGTCTCGTCCAGTTGAAGCCAGGGGTTATGCCTTCGCTCGTAGCCTATCGTCGAGAACTCGCGAGCAGCCATCTCGCCCCCACAGACCGACCCTGCTCCGTGGCCCGGATAGATCACAACGCCATCATCCAGTTTCATTAGTTTCTCGTGAAGGCTATTGTACAGCTTGTGCGCATTTGCTTCTGTCAACTTCGGGTCAACCAGGTCAGTCCTCCCGACATTCCCCACGAAGAGCGTGTCACCTGTGAAGCAGACGATGGGGTCCTCTGAGACTGACAGGTCTGCGACAGCGTAGGATATGCTATCATCCGTATGGCCCGGCGTCTGCATGCACGTGATGCCAAGGTCTCCTACACGAATGAACTCCTCATCCGACAGGTCAAGGTCGCCATATCCAAATCTCGTTTGATTGGAGTGACCGATTCTGATCGTTGGGACAAGATGTTTCAGTTCTATTGAGCCTATGACATAATCCTCGTTCCTATGTGACTCGAGAACAAGCTCGATTCTTGCGTT
Source organism: Candidatus Thorarchaeota archaeon (assembly GCA_029855925.1). GTDB lineage: Archaea > Asgardarchaeota > Thorarchaeia > Thorarchaeales > Thorarchaeaceae > B65-G9. The sequence continues at coordinate 9,343 of JAGSHP010000274.1, forward strand.
TCCTCTTTGAGCGATCTCCAGATAGATGTCCGCATCTCGTCGTGGATCTATGATTACAGCCTTATCCTTTGATATGACCACATAGGATAGATGCGAGAGACCATCCTGCTTGACCGTCACTATTTCCAAAAGAGACACCGTCTCTTTCCTAGTAGTTATCGCTATTGAGTAAAACGGTCTATGCCTTTAGTGCTATGCCTTCAACATGTCTTGGATAGCGATCGCAAGCTGGTCTACATTCTCGCCAGTCTTAGAGCTGATGAGAACGTAGTCTGTCCCAAGTTCTGACGCGACGGTTCTTATGATGTCCTCAGGAATCTGGTCCACCTTGTCAATCTTCGTACCAACGATGAGTCTTCGTTCATTGGGAATCTGTCTGATGAGCACAAGCCATTCCCTGAGTTGGTGAAGTGTCTGTATGTCAGAACAGTCGAATACAAGCAGTGCCATCTGTGACCCCTGAATCAGTGCTCCCTGCATGAAGCGGAATTGTTTCTGCCCCCCGAAGTCAAACATCGTGACAAGGGCTTTCTCATTGGTATCGATCTCGACTGGTAGCGTTCGAATATTGACGCCAACAGTCATCTGCGTCTCAATGAACATGCCTGTAGAGAGATATCCAATCAGGGTGGTCTTTCCAACGCCACCTGCTCCCACAACTGCCAGTTTTACAACCTTGTGACGTTGTACTTGAACCAATGTAGATGCACTCAAGCTTATCCTCTCAGGATTATATACTATTCAATACAATTAAGTGTTATGATAATGTATTACAGGCAATGAAATCGCGTGTTCGTGCGGTGAATGGCTCTCAGACCTCGAATCTTCGGCGACGCATAACCATGAAGTCGTAGATTGATTCCTCAATATGTAAGACTAATAAAGCGCATGCCATAATCTTCGAAGTGAGTTTCCATGCCCGATGACGAGATGACCATGCAGGACATTCCTGAAGGCGGTATAATTGTCGAGAGCAGTATTGACGACCTCCGATCTGCAGCCGAAAAGTTGCTTGTCACATTTGACA
>JAGSHP010000017.1 GCA_029855925.1 Candidatus Thorarchaeota archaeon
CCCCTGACTATGACCAGTTGGCGGAACTACTGAGACCAGTTGTTGAGCGTGGGTTGCCAGACGGGGATGTTAGAAGGCAATGGGGCCGCGAGCTAGTCACTTGGGAGAACTCACTACGAGAAGAAGCACAGCTTCGGGGAAAGAGCAAGTCACTCGAGAAGACAAGGAGACGCGCCCGCAGGCAGCTCAAAACGCTCAAGGCTTCAAATGACATATGCGCCGACATCTTCGAGGTGTTCCGATTCTACATGAACATACATCTTGCAACGCTGAAGTACTTTCTTGGACAACACTGGATTGAACCAATACCCGCTTGGAATCTAGACTTCTTCTACTTTGACAATTCAGTGACAGTCGACGGTCGGCCCATCGTGAACCAACCAGTATATACTATGGGGCCGTTGGAGCTCCACGCCCCTCATGAGAACATTGATAGCGCGCAGTGGAAAAAGGCTATGAGCCTAGATTTCTCAAGTATGGTTTCATACGCCACTGGTTTCGTGGGATCAGGCATTTTCACCAAGGCGTACGAAATGCTGGCATTGAATGAGGCCGAACTCTCGGTCATACTGCTTGATGCAGGGCTGGAATCGGCTTTCAAGTTCCTGTGGAGCCGCCCATCCAAGCGCCTACGTTCTTGGTTGGAGTTGAGCGGACTTCCCAATCTTCGAAGGAGCGACACAAGCTTTGGCGACTTCATCAGGGAGTCCCGGCAAGTGTTTGAGAGATGCATACCAAGAATTGACCCGGATATTAGTAGGTCTCGGGTGAGAAAGCTGTGGAGCTGCATGGAGTACACGCATAAGATGCGAAACTATGTTCTGCACCAAAAGGGAGTAATACGTAGGCAAATCATGAATGCAATCCGCGGCTCTGATAAGACTGGCATTGGCAAGCCTGCGGACTACGGTATTGAGATTGATGTGGATCTCAAGTGCAAGACCCATACCAGGCCATACTGGTGGAGAGTAGTTCAGGCACTTCATGAGCCTTGTCGTGAGATAGACAGGTTATGCACTTTGGTTCGGAATCATCTGTCCTAAGACAAGCAGTAGGCCAAATAGGCTGAAATGACCGACTCTGCGGATGGCACAGCCAAGCAGATGCTTGTGGATTCGATTGAAATGGGAGAATAGCCTGCAGACCTGTGGGCACCAAGCTCTAGAAGACTCGGACGGGAAATTGTGGTAGGAGGGAGTACGATTCTCTACCAAGTCCGAACAGCAGCTATCGTGTACATCCTACTCAATTGTATGGGGAGGATTATGAGAGCCGTAGCGGTCATGATTCCTGACGAACTTGCGGAGAAGCTAGATGAGCTAGCAGGGGAAAGGGCGGGCGACCAATCGCAGTTGCTCCGATGAATCTTGGGGGTTGGTACAGGCAGGTACTGTTGCAACGTGCGCTTGCCGAGTGCAGGGCACGACGCGTACTTCTGTGGAGGGTTTCGGGGATGACCCGAGTGATGTTGAGGGAGATGATTGACTTGGCGGATTCGGCGATGATTCTCACTGCCTCTGACCGGCAATAGTCAGGGCGCGACCTAGGGTCTGTCGAAGGAACTCGGCGGCAATCATTGATTATATCTGGCCTCTGAATTGCTGCAGATGTCTACAGTCTCGCCATTCGAGCCGTGCGAGAGGTCGGTAAGGACTGACACGACCAATCTCTACTTGGTGTTACCACCCGGTGCATTAATCCGGCGCCAAAGGAAAGGCGTAGTCGCACGCGTGCAATCAACCAATGGAACACGATGCCACCGCCTACGACAGTCACACAGAAGATTGGATTGAATTCCTCATCGAAACGTCCGCATGCTGGTCGCGAAAACTCCGGGGGACTCGCGGCACGCCCTTCTACTGTCTGACGAACCGTTCACAGTTTTCCGCACTCAAACCGACCTCTTGGACTTGCCGAAGGGTTTCAAGAAGCCCGCTCAAGAAGTCCGGTCATTGCGTGTCCGGCCGGGCGGTTCCTACAGTAGCTGCCCGAAGCCATAGACTCATGATGGGGCAATTCCAGTCGGTGAGGCCGGAAGGTCGATGGTCAAAGTGTGATGTGGGCAGATGCAGTCGCGGAGGCACGGTGTGCTCAATAGGATGGGGCCCGCACGGGCTGAGTACTTGTTTCCGCTCCTAGAGCTCCTGTTGGGGGCTGCCAAACGGAGCGGTAACAACTACCTTTGCATACCCATGTCCCAAGAGAATGTCATGACAGCTCTGAGTATGTCTGGGGATGGACTGGGGGTTGGAGGGTGTTGACTTGAGGGTTCAGCGTCACCTGCGAGCACCTTAGAGACCCTCTCCCGTGTATGCTACAAGCTGCTCCAGAACAGTTCCGACAGGGCTTCGGCGTGACGTGGACGCCAAACTGAGTCCAAGGTCTTGGCGCAGTCGAACGTAGAGGATTAAGAACACCTGAAACGTGACAACTCACGCCCACTCCGGTCGACAATCCTTTAATTGAGAGAGCTGTTTCTATGAGCAACCCCTACACTCCGCCGTACAGACCGGGGAGGAGTGTGTCATGGGCTTGTCGAGTCTATCCGCGGCCAGAGGCTATGAGAATACAATATACCTAGCATTCTCTCTGGTCGTGATGGGACTACTTGTCAAGACACTGTTCCCGTGGGCTCTGAGTGATCTTAGGGTAGCTATAAGCCTGACTGCTATTGGGTCTTCTCTACTCGCAAGTCTTCTGTTCTACTTGCGGCCAACTGACTGGCTTTTGGCGATACTCAAACGCTACGTTCTGCGTCGTCGGGATGCTCTGGCAATTTACTGTGCACAGCTGTCCCTCATCGCTAGGTCATGGGAAACCGCAGTTTCGCGGCTACCGAGTCCCGACGAACAAGCCGAACACATGACAGACTTGCTTGACTCAGAGCCAGCACTGCGTACGGACATCTGGACAATTACCGGCGCTGGTCTGTTCCTAGTTTCGATACCTCTTCTCGGGGCTCTGCTAGACTTGACGGATACTCTCTGGCCTGTCTTCCTAGCAATGATGATTGCAATTGTTCTCTCAACGGGATACAGATACAGAGGGTTTTCGGGTAGAGCCCTAATGGCCGCCATGAGTAGGTATCTCGAAGATGTGATGCAGGCAGACTTGGCTTCGAGACAAGCGTCCACAATGCTGGAACAGCAAGGTGGGCGGGGGACTGGTGACTGGCAAACCGCCACGACCCCTGATACAGAGATGGAGTATAAGCGGCAACTGACAATGAACGTAGCTGAGACCAATAGAATCTTGGACCGAAGAGAATGGAAACGGTTCGAAACAAGGTTCGAATCTCTAAGGAATGCCATCGATGTCTTCTCGAGAGAGAGGCTTCGCTTGACCGCATACGACGGCCTTGTGAACGATTGGGTACAGGTGTTCATGGCTCCAGACGAAATGGCGAGGACGGCTGCATTGACGAGGCTCGATAATCAGAAGACGGTTCTCAGCAGTCTGTGCAACCTCGAAGACAGTCCCATGGTGGAGGCCATACGTCATATCTGTGAAGTTGATCCGTGCCTTGTTACAGATACTGCTGAGCTCTTCCGGCATATCGTGCCTGAATATTTGACAATGAGCTCGATGGTATCACTAGCAAAGATACTGGAGCGGCTTGGGGACACGGAACAACTGGACACGATTGCAGCACAGATTGCATCGTGGATTGGTACCTCGACAGAAGGCTGCAAGAACACCCTGTTCATGTTTGGCACAGCCGATTTTGGTACGCAAATCCGACTGATGGGTGCCGTCGCACCGTATCTCGGAGAGAGGGGTATTCTTGCAGTTGTCCGCTTTCTCACGGATCATGATTCCAGAGTTGGAGGTGCCGCGGTTCGGCTCTGTGGCTACGTTGACGATGACAACCTTGTGGAACTGGTGACGCCGTATCTAGAAACACTTCCGCATTCCACGTCCCCCATTGCCGCAGATGCTCTGTCAAGCTTGGCAAACGTCGGCAAGAAATCGGTCGAGCCAAGGGTACAGGAAGCGGTCTCATTATGCCTGCGCCATCGCGAGCCCGATGTGCGCCTACGTGCGCTCATTGCCGCGGAGAGCCTGAGTTGGCCGCCCGGAGTGCTGAGTGGCATTACAAAAGACCTGAGAAACATGCTGTTGGGAGACAAAGAACCTTACATTCGAGTTAGAGCAGCAAGAACACTTAGCAGGATTGCTGGCTTGGACTTTCAATACCCCTGGCTCCCTCCCCAGTGTGTTGCACTCTGCCTAGGACTCTCGCTTTCCCGAGAGGAGTCCCATGCGCAAGATGCTGACCCCTCAGAGGTGGTTCAAGCTCTGCTGTCAAGCGATCAAAGAGCTGTCCATGAAGCGTCGGCCGCAGCGCTCTCGAATCTTGAGGACATGGCTCATGCGATTGAACTCCGCGACATACTGGACTTGATTGGTGCTGGACAGGAGTCAATAGCAGTTGGGTTGTTGCTTCTTCGGGAGAAGGATACGGTACATATTCACGATGGTTCACTACTGAAGAAACTATTCAGGCTCGTTGTTGATGGAAGTGAACTGGAGAAGTTGCTGGCAGCGGCATGCATAGGCCCGAAACGCCAGCTGTTTGACCCATTCGTGAAATGGGTAAGACATACCGGTTTCTCAGAGCAGCCCTACGTGTTGCTAACTCTCGGCTGCGGAGGAAACTCTCTCCTACAATACCCCGACATGGTATCAGCACTGGAAGTGGGGATTAGGGCTGGATCCGAGGAGAAACGAGTAATGGCAACATATGCAGTAGGCCTGATGGGTGAGAAGATTCAGCGATACCCAAACGTAACCATGACGCTATTGGAGAGTCTGCGCGGGGCATCAGGGCTGCTTTCGATGTGTTTGCTGGAGGCCATTGCCAACACCTGTGACAGGCACGTCCTACCGTATCTGGAGGAATACTTGACTGAGGCGCAGTCTATGCCGGTCTACGAAGCGACCCTGCGTGCCATTGAGAGGGTTCAAGAAAGGACTGTTCGCACGTTGGACACCTGATATCGGAGGAGTACTTGCAGTGCATTCGCCAGTACACCCTTGAAACGAATTGGAAGGATGTGCATCAACACCTTCGCTTAGGCTACGAATTTGAGTCCTAGTTGCTAGGCGGTGCCCACAGGTGTTCACTCTGCACTTGACTGGGCTACGTCACGAACTTGAGTCCTAGTTGCTAGGCTATACCGACTTGGCCCACGAATATTTCCGAAACAACAGGGGTTCCTTCCTCATGCTGGCTAGATACGGACAAGTGGTCTGGTCTTTCCAAGCTTGCGACCATTGAGTCATGTGGACGCAGAGTCCAAAACGAGGTTTCATCGCATAGCCACACCAATGTTCTCAGTCATTGGTAGCACTTAGGGCAATGCTTCTTCTATTCGGCTCCTGAATGGGGTAGTGCGAAACGACCCACAATCAAGCTCGCCCGTAGCCAGCTAGACAGCAGTAGGATAGACTTAGTAGAGTGGGCTGGTACCGGTTCAGGATGATCTACTTAGTGATGATGGCCTCACGTGAACAACGGGGAAACCACTCTGAAGCAATCTAGCGAAACGGAGGGACACTCCCGGTAAGAAGAGTCCAGCGATACGTGTCCCAACTCAGCAGAAATCCTAGACGTTCCACAATGGACTGAGCCCAATGAACAGCCTCAGTGCTAGCACGAGAAAAAACTAGGCCTGGGCGGCTGAACCTCACCGAAACCTGCGTTAGAAAGTCTGTTCGAACAAGGGAAGTCGCGCTCTGTTGAGGCACCTTCGGTCTAGCGTCAGGAACTTCCATCCCGGGCATGGACTGCGCCGCTTCTGTCATCGTCGCTTGTAGACTCTCAGAGAACTCACGTTCGTAGAAAGAGTCAGTGATGGAACGTTCCTGTCCCAGCTTGTAGTCATACCAGTCAACCCGACCCAGTTCGGATTTGATTTCAAGGCTCCTGAGTGGCCCCGACCTCCATCTGAACTTCAGTTCCAGTTTTCCATCCGACCTAGCATAGCTCAGCTTGCATTTGCCGGGAAGGGTCAGGCGACGGCTCGAAGTATCGGATAGGAAAACGTTGTTACTTCCAATGATACTCTCTATGCTCCTCTCAGTCTTGTTTCCCACACCATCTGTCGTTTGAATCATTTGGGTTGTTGTGTGTAGCACCGTTAACATCACGGCTTCAACCGCGTCTAGTGGAACGCCACTCTCACTGACACGCTCTGGACTGGTTCCTACTTCGTCATTCTCAAACAGTTCCTGCACAGATTGCCCCTTTATCAGTTCACGTAGGAGGTAGTGGGGAAAG
>JAGSHP010000193.1 GCA_029855925.1 Candidatus Thorarchaeota archaeon
CCTTCGCATGAAGCTTTATCTAATAGTAAGGAAAAGGCATGACCATGCCAGCCGAATTGATTGATCGAGCATTCATAGAAGAACGGTTCCCGACGCTGGGTCAGATGACCTATCTGAACAATGCATCAACAGGAATTCCACCCCTTGGAACCATTGAGGCCATCAAGCAGTACCTAGAGGGACGGGTTACTGCTACAGGAACATTTGATGAGACGGTAAAGGTATTCAGCAACATAAGAGAAAGACTGGCAAAGCTTCTTGGGGGCTCCAGTGAGAACTACGGCGCGGTCACAAGCACCTCAGACGGACTCAACATTGCCGCACATGGAATCGATTACCCAGCAGGATCAAATATCGTAATCAGCGACCTCGAGTTCCCATCGAATTACATTCCTTGGCAGAATGCAAGCAGGTGGTACAGAGCAGACTTGCGAGTCGTAAGGTCAAAGGATGGAGCCGTACCGACTGAGGCGTATCTTAACATGATTGATGAGAACACGCGAATAGTTGCAGTCAGTCTGGTCCAGTTCGGGTCAGGCTATCGCTCCGACGTGAGAGCTCTGGCAGACGCGGTTCACGAGGCGAATGGAATACTGGTTGTGGACATCATACAGGCCGCAGGGTGGGCGGACATTGATCTTGTGGGATTGAATGTGGACTTTGCAGCGGCACAGGCTGCAAAGTGGTTGATAGGTCCGATTGGAGCAGGATTCATCTTTGTAAACAAGCAAGCACTGGAACAGATGAGACCGCGATTCCTGAGCTGGTGGGGGGTCAAGAACACAATGGAGTTTGGGTACGGTGAACGTGAGCTTCTTGACGACGCCAGAAGATTTCAGACCGGCTCTCTCGCACTGGCTGCACATGTCGGCTTTCTGGAATCACTGGATACACTCCTTGAGATTCCGAACAAGACAAGAGAACAGGCGGTCCTTGGACTTGCTCAGTACCTTCGAGAGAGACTGGATGAGGTTGGAATCGACTACTATCACTTTGAACAAAAACATGAATCGGCGATTGTCTCATGCGTACCATCGGACGTTGAAAGAGTTCAGGAGAGACTTGCACAGAAACGGATCTATTGTTCTGTGAGAAATGGTAGACTGCGAGTATCACCTCATTTCTACAACACAACGGAAGACATAGACCGACTTATAGATGCGCTGAGGGGATAGGTAGCGTGTTTGAGAACATCATTGGACCAATATACTTCAGAGCAAGCATGAGCTTCGACAGTAACATCATCTTCATAGATACAGGTGAGCACAAGGTCCTCATCGACACCGGAACTGGAATGGAAGCCGACCTTATCAATAAGGAACTAGAAAAAGTGGGCAGTTCATACGGGGACATCACGGATATTGTTCTCACTCACAGCCACATTGACCACATTGGTGGAGTCCATCCAATTCTGAAGCACGCTGATCCCCACATCTACCTTCACAAGACGGAGGCTGACATGATAAACTCTGGCGACATGACGCTGACACTTGGTGCCTCATTCGGAGTGGAGCTTCCGCCCCTAAGTATCGACAGACCTATGGAAGAGGGGGATGTTCTTGATTTCGGACCAGTGAGATTCAAGGTTCTTCACACACCAGGACACTCAATAGGCAGTGTCTGCCTTCACGAAGAGAAGATGGGGGTCCTTGTGACGGGAGATACTATGTTTCCGGGTGGCAGCTTTGGCAGAGTGGACTTCCCTACAGGGAACATGAAAGACTTGGTCAAGTCACTGCGACGAATCTCTGAGATTGACTTTGAGATTGCCTTGGCAGGTCATATGCACGCAATAATAGGAAACGCACGACGAGCCGCATACGACTCATACAGAATGGCTCAGAGCATGATGTACTAGAGCCAGCCTAGTTGCCAGTGATGACTTGAATCAGACTATCGGGGGAGAGGTAATCCGTGATTGCATCGTCCGTACCAAGGCGCTTTGCCTCCAGTACTTTGACCAAGGCGTAGAGAGTCTCATTCACTGGAAGTGAAAAGCCCAGTTTGTGAGCGATCTCAATGACCGCACCTGTAATGTAGTCAATCTCGGTCCTCTTTCGAGCCAAGAAGTCCTGAAGCATCGAGTTGAGATTGCTGCCGGTGGCCTTTGCGGTTCCCAGAGTGTAGCGGATGGGATCGTCTGTGGTCAGTGTCACACCAAGTTCGCGAACAACGGACATGACTTCGTTCACGATATTGATGATCAAAGACCGCAAAGTCCTGTTTTGATAGATCTCACCATTTGTCAGACCCGTCAATGCACCAATGGGATTGATGCCACAATTGACTAGAGTCTTGGTCCAGACTACACCATCCATGTTATCAGAGGGTCGTACCTTGAATCCAGCCCCCTCGAGATGGTCCACAATTGTGTCAACAAGCCCTCTGTTCTCTTTGTGATGTGATCCGACCTCGGTGATGCCAATACCGGTGACATTAACGTGCCCGGGCTCAACAACTTGGGCACCCATGCATGTCGTTGCGCGAAGAACTCGATGCGTCTTGAGTTCTTGTTCAACAAGTTTCTCAGTACCCAGACCGTTCTGGAGCACCACAATGGCAGCACCATCATCGACTAGATGTTGCACCGCTCGTGCTGCATCGATAGTATCGTAAGACTTGGTAGTGATAAAGACAAAGTCAGCATGTGCCAGATCGGCAGTATCTTCAACCGCATTAGGATGGGCAATGTGTTCACCAAGTACACCGGAGATGACAAGTCCAGACTCACGGACGCGGCTCACGTGGGGCGGCCGACCAACCAGCGTGACATCAACCCCAGATAGGCTAAGCAGTCCTCCGTAGAGGCTACCAATTGCACCTGCTCCCATAATTACGATCTTCAGTTTAACTACCTCCTGTTTCAGAGAGGACTCTTGTGGCCTCATCAATGGTACGTGCTTGCTCCGTGAGGTGTGACTTGATAGTAGCAATTGCCTCTCGTAGATTCTCAATGTTGTCGAAATTGGAGACTATGGATGTCAGCTCATCTCGACTTGCGTTCTTCAACTCGTGGGCTAGTTCAATCATCAGGGGTAATGCGCGCACAATATTGTCAACAATCGTGATATGCGAATAGACTGATGTCCTGCTCATTGGATTGAGGTCGATTGTCACAACCCGCTTGCCTATTCGTCTTAGTGCCTCAGTTCTATCACCATCTTCCAGAGGAACCAGAACAAGGTCGGCCCTTCCAATTCCCTCAGGGTCCACTTTTCGTCGATTACTGCTCAGTTCTGGAATCGTCGCTGACGGACGATTGCTTGTACCCAGTATGACATCGGCACCCGATTCACGAAGCGCATTCACTATGGCGTCCTCTCGCTCTTTCCGATAGTAGAACAGATTGACTTCAAGAGGTGCCCCAGTAATCTGTGACAGTTCAACGAGCTCAGAGGCAACGAGCGAACATGCATTTCCGTTTACGCTTATGACCGGATGTTCTGCAAGAAACATTGATGCCACAGCTGCCCTTGCGGCTGCTCGTGCATTGTCCCGGGTCCGTTCACCGATGAGATAGTCAAATGCTTCGCCACGACCATGAGCCAAGAGTCCCGCAGTGGCCACGATGTTCTTCTCAAATCCTTCAATTAGGCGATGCCTGATGTCAAGTGAGATCTTCCGCGGATGGTCAGGGGGAATCTCTATGTCGCTAATCTAAATCAGGCCTCCGCCGCGTTTGGCCACAGAAGTGACTACTATCTCTGAGGCATTCCAGTGTCTTGAAAGAATGCCGTGGACCATTTCAACTTCAGATTCTTCACAGAATGTAAACACAGAGTCACCCAGCATGACCATACTCGAGTTTTCAAAACCAGAGTCCCAAAGGTCCTTCAAAGCAGCCTCCACCCTTGGAGTCATGAGTCCTATGGACTCTGCAAACTCCTTTGAGCTGGCAATGAGACTCTCAAGTGACGGCTTTGACAGTAATTGGGTTATGATCTGATCTCCTGTCTCATTTATGCTTGCTCGCGCATCGGGGTCAGTTAGCACATCCTTTGTCTCTATTCCTTGCCGACCAGCCAACACGACTTGTAGATCACCAGGGTGCGGCAGGAGCATGACCTCTCCAACGCCAGGTGCACCAGGTCGTGTACGAATCTCGATCCCCCCAACAGTCTGTGCTATCACATCTCCAAGACCAGTACGGTTCACCACTTCTGCGCGATGAGCGTACTGTGCTGCAGTCGTCCCGTCCATGTTGATGTCAAGAATTCGACCCAGTGCAAGTGCTGTCCCAAACGATCCCGCTCCAGAGGCACCAAAGCCGACACCGATGGGCAGGTCTGAGATATGTGACACAGTCACATGTGCTTGCACATCATATTCAGTCAGCATATCGTTTACCACCGTCTTGGTCACTGGTGCTTCAATCACTTGGTTATTGTATGTCACATCAATCTGGTTTTCCGAGGAGTGCTGCAAGTGCACTTTTGTCAGGGTTCCCGCACAGATTGAGAATCCCGCACCCAGAGAGCCGCACTTCAACGGGTCTTCACAGTCATCGTAGATTCGAAAGATGCCCGTGATATGGCCTGGTACAAACGCTTGTGCCTCATTCTTGTGTATGCTCAATGTACATTCCAAGAAAGAGCACCGTATTTGGAGTATATAGACTTTCACTATACAACATGAACATGGTATATACTTGTATATATGGATGTCCAGTCTTATTCTTTGTCAATGGGGACCAGACTGACGTATCCCTTTTCGCGAGGATCATTCGAGGGCGGAGCGGGATAGGCCCAGCGGGCATCAATATCACGCCCACTCAGGTCATAGACCTTGAAGCTACCCGAAGACCAAGTGAGAGGACTGAATCCGAGAAGTAGTGTCTGTGTCCGCCAGCTGGTCACAACAAGATGTCTATTGAGGCCGCTAGTGGGAGCCACAAGAAATGCGTTGGAGAGTTCCATGAGGAGGGATGTGCTTATGCGATAGAAGAAGGAATAGGTCTTTCGATGTTCCTCTGCGCCTTGCGTGCGAAGATCGTTGAGATAGCGTAGCACTGTTTCATCGTGGAGGGATGGATCGAGGACCTCTGCAAGATCTTCAACATCCACAACAACGGCATTCTCGAAATAGTATGCCAGCGGAAACTCGGTGATATGAAACAGGAGAAACTTGTCCTTCGATATGAGTCTGTAGAGATGAGAGAATATGGCCTGTTTGGAATATAGATCATCAACTGACATCTTGGCTGGCTCGAAGTTCTTCGATTCCGCAGATATGACAAGACGGAACATGTCGTCCAGCATATCACCATCATAGCCCATACGTGCAATATGATACGGGGTCTTGTGATCTTCAAAGTACCCACTGACAGAGAGAAACTCATCGAAGTCGCGCTTGAAGGTGTCGAATTCATTATCGCTATCCAGCACGAATAGAGATTGAACTGGGGTGTCAAGTTCGGAGATCACACTGGCATAGGCTTTGAAGCGGGCTCGCTTCTCTGGGGAATACTGTTCAAGTATCGATTGCCAGTCGGCTGGAAGATTGGCCAAATTTTACACCCACTATGATGAGAGGATTGGATGCCCTTGATGCAGTGACAGCCTCTCCGACAGATTTTCTATCAATGTGTGCACTGATGTATCGCCAGTGAATCAACTATAGGGCGTAATGGCAAAAAATCATCAGCTCATATATGCCTTTCCCACAATTGAAAAACCAACAGACATCGAATTTCTCACTGGTAATTCAGTAATTTCAAATATCATTGGCATACGATGGAAACTCATCACTCGGTCTCTTTATCTACAAGTAGTCCTGAGAGAAGATGGGATTGCCATGGAACATACATCCAAGCTGATAATTGGCAGTGCAGGCAAAGCTCTTGATGGAAAGATGATTGCCCTGTGCGTCACCGGTAGCGTTGCTGCTGTAGAATCAGTTGCATTGGCACGGGCGCTCATGCGACACGGCGCTGAGGTCTATTGTATTATGAGCGAGAGCGCCCAGAGAATAATTCATCCATATGCATTGGAGTGGGCCACGGGGAACCCGGTGGTCACCGAGCTGACAGGACAGATAGAGCACGTAACGCTCGCAGGAAAACACGAGCATCACGTCGATCTCGTGCTTGTGGCGCCCTCGACCGCCAATACAATTGGAAAGGTGGCTAATGGAATTGATGACACGCCAGTGACGACGACTGTCTCATCTGCAATAGGAGCGGGAATTCCAGTGGTCTTTGTTCCAGCCATGCACAAATCAATGTATGATCATCCCGCAGTCTTGGAGAATATGCAAAAGCTGCAAAGCTTCAATGTTCGGGTGATGAACCCGAGGATGGAGGAGGCGAAGGCAAAGATTCCTGATGTCGACACGATTGTCGATCAAGTGATTGCCATATTGGGGCCAAGAGACCTTGCTGGAAAGCATTTCATAGTGACGGCTGGTCCAACACGTGGATGGGTTGACAGAGTCAGATTCATTACGAATCCGTCCTCTGGCAAGATGGGCATTGCCATTGCAAGAGAGATTCTTCTCCGTGGTGGAACCGTCACGCTCATCCTTGGGCCAACGTGTGTCAAGCCACCATCCTTGGCTGAAGTCATTCGCGTAGAAACCAGTCAGGAGATGTTGGACGCAGTCATCGCCACGTTGGACCGGGTGAAGGTCACAGGGTTGATTTCAGCCGCTGCGATTCTGGACTTCACTCCTGCAAAGACCGAGGACCGCAAGAGACCCTCAGGGGAACGATACTCAATTGAACTGGTTCCTACCAAGAAGGTGATTGACGCGGCAAGAAGTCATCAAAAGGACCTCTTTATAGTTGGCTTCAAGGTGGAATCAGGGGTCACTGACGAGGAGCTCGTAGCAAGGGCAATAGAAAAGATCAACAGCAATGTTTGCGACCTCATGATAGGTAATGATGCGCAGAGAGCGGGGGTCGCCTTTGGAACAGATACAAATGAGGTGCTCATCATAGGGAGGGAGGGTCTCATTGAGAAGGTGGCACTTGCACCGAAGATGGAGATAGCAAGACGCGTGGTCAATGTCATAGTGGACCGGCTTAACATGCGAGACTCTGATCACTGAAACTCATAGAATCTCATTAAGACTCTCGGCCATGCGCTTCATATCAACAAAGATCAGTCCCAGCTGAGCCTCTGCCCTTGCTAGGACAAGCAGTAGAGCAGTATCGCCTACAGCCGTAAGAAGTGTATACCCACGGTCGCCCTTGACGTATATCTCTTGAAGGGTTCCACGATTGAGCTCACTGGTGGCTTTTTCTCCAAGGGACAGCATTGCAGCACTGATAGCCGCAACTCGGCCCTCTTCACTCTCAGGAAGCGCTGATGCAATCATCAGTCCGTCAAGGGAAACCAGGGCTGCACCCTCTACCCCTGGGACTGTATCAAAATCACGAATTGCTGCATTGATTCGATCTACACGACTTGCCATTGCTATGTCCCTCTCGGAGCAATGATTAATCGCCTAGCTATGTTATAAAATCTTGTTGTCATCTAGGTCCCAAAATGGAGCTGAAATGCGCATTTTAGACTCCGAAGTAGTCCTTGATGTCCCGTTGTCGTTCCTTCTTCTCGCGCTCCTTCCTGAGGCGCTCGGCCTCCTCCTTTGATATCGTGCGGGTGGATGATGACGATGAAGGAACTATCGTACGTAGAGGTTTCGGCTTCGATGAACGCCCACTCCCAAAGATAGGCTCCCCTCGTGAACGCTTTCTGTATACATATACAACAGCAATGATTGCGAAGGCACCACCAACGATTCCAATTACTAACCACGGCGATGGACGGATGTAGATGAACTCCGGAATAGTCGCAGTGAGTGTATCGTATCCAAGCTTGTGAGCCTGGACCCTGAGACAGAATATGCCAGGATGCTGATTTGTCCAGTCCGAAGTGAGCGTAATGACATAGACTCCCGACCCCACTTCCTGGACCATTGATGAAACATCGGTATCGTTGAACGACGCCTCAAGCGTTGCACCGGTCAGTCCATGTCCACGACCATCGTCCAACTGGAGAGCCACAGTGACATAGTCACCGGCCCAGATCACATACTCATTCAAAGTCGCACTCACAAGGTAGATGGCAGGCTGGTCGTTCCAGTCCACAATATTTTCAATCACCTGGTCACGAGAGGAGGGCGAGGGACTGATAGTTGTCAGTGCGACCTTCCCAAATCCGACCGTTGCTGCAACAAATACTGGGTCGCCCGATGACGATTCTGCCAAGACCGTGAAGTTCTCCCAGAGATTGGAGAACACGCCCTGATAAGGGATTCCAGTTGGAAGTGCATTCGGAACAGAGACCAGTGGATGATAGGAGTCAACGATACTGATGTTTGATCCAACTTCGGATGTGTAAGTGATTGGCCACGGCATCCATGAGAGTTCGGAATTGACACCAAGAGCGACAAAACATCCACCCATCTGAATGAAAGACCCGATGTCATCCATGTTCTGAGTAATGAGTGTGGCAAGAGTGGAGAGGCTGTCAGGCTCGACAATTACAGTACGACGGAGCGATAGGAAACGGATAAAATAGGAGAAATTCGTGGATGTGTACAAGTCGAAGTCAATTCCAAGACTGTCTAGAGAGGTCGGCAGATAGTC
>JAGSHP010000438.1 GCA_029855925.1 Candidatus Thorarchaeota archaeon
CTAATGTAGTTATATAGCAGTAGCATCTATAGGCAGATCGGACTGGTGATCTCGTTGCACATTGGCATAGTTGGAAACGGAGTGACCGCAGTAACAGCTCTGCGGGAGATACTCAAACTTGACCCAGAGTCGAAGATCGAAGTCTTCACAAGCGAGCCTTATGGTTACTACATTCGTCCCAAGCTGATAGAGTTCTTGGCAGGTCGAATCGATGAGCAGTCGATAGTCCAATTTGGCTCCGACTGGTACTCACGCAAGAATGCCCTGCTTCATCTATCAACACAGGTCGTAGGAATCGACCCTAAGGAAATGGCAATTCAGACTCAGGACCAGATCTACGATGGATTCGATCGTATTCTAATTTCCACCGGTTCAAGACCATTTGTTCCGCCCATCCCTGGCACAGACAAGATCGGAATGTTTGTGCTCAGAACTCTGAATGATGCCAAGTCCATCAAGGCAGCCATCAGTCCATCAAAGAAGGTATTCATTGTTGGCGGGGGAATCTTGGGAATTGAAATTGCAGCAGCAGTTGCCTCTACCGGTGGAGCACCAACAGTGATCTCAAACATAGACAGGCTTCTTCCTGCTCAACTGGACGAGATAGCCAGTTCGCTGCTGGTTGACCTACTCCAGCAGATGGGAATATCTTTTGAGTTCAATTACCTCTGCGCGGAGATATTGGGGCAAGAAGAGGTCACAGGAGTCATCTCCACTGAGGGCAAGCCACTTGATGGTGAGATCGTCATAGCGGCCACGGGTGTTCGTCCAAACATGGATGTGGCAAAGTCTGCCGATATTGCATGTGATCGGGGAATCACTGTGGACTCTCATATGCAGACCAGTGCAGACGGCATCTTCGCTGCAGGCGACTGTGCCGAGTGGAATGGAATCTGTGGGGGCATAATCCCACGGGCCGTGGAAACCGCAAAGGTCGCGGCCCATAATATGATCGACTTCGGCACGAGAGTGTATAATGGGACCATCCCGTCAAACATATTGAAGGTCGCTGGAATCGATCTCTTCTCGATTGGGGAAGTGACGCCCCCCTCCAAGGAGTTTGATGTGGCCACCAGACTGGATGCGGACCGGGGACGTTATTACAAGGCCGTACTGAAGGACAACGTCATCGTTGGCGCAATTATTCTGGGTGACAGGAAGATGGCGCTTCGTATTCAGAAACTGGTGCGCTCCGGTGAGACCGTCGATGACCAGTCCCTCTTCTCGCAATGATGAGGACTCCCTTATTGCTCGACAGTCACTCTCGGCGGTCTGTTCTTTCCCTGAGGTTCTAAGGTTATGATTGTGTCAGCCGCCTCTCTGAGTTCCTCCATGTGAGTCACAACAATGACCTGCTCGATCGACTCGAGTCCTTTGATCGCCTCTGGTAGCCATCGCCGTCTCTGCGAGTCGAGACCCGTGCCGGGCTCATCAAGGATGAGAAGGTTGAGGGTCTTCATCATCTCTTCATTTCCTTCCCTTGCCAGTTTTTGCAAGGCCGAGTTGACAGCCACTCTTAACGAGAAATTCACACAGACATCCTCACCACCCGACGCATCTCGAAGCGTGACGAGATGCCCTCGAAGATTATAGAGCTTGATATCGTAGTCGTCTCCAATCTCGAGGTGACTGTACCTGTCACCGAAAATGTTCAAGAAGACACCTCGTGCCTCCTTCTTAATGAGCGGTCTTAGATCCTCCTCCGCCACAAGCGGAATCTGCGATAGCACGAGTCGCAGCCTCTCTGCAAGGTCTTTCTCACGAGCAAGTCTTTTCTCAAGTTCCAGAGTCTCAGGCGAACTGAGCTGTTTCTCGACCTCTTCAATCGAATGCATGACTTGCGAGATTATCTTGATGAGCGGTTCGATCAAATCATGACGTTGAGTCAATCTTGAGAGTTCATCGAGGGACTTGTGTGCTGTCCGTATCTCATCGCTCGTGGGGAGAGCCTCCTGAACTCGACGC
>JAGSHP010000366.1 GCA_029855925.1 Candidatus Thorarchaeota archaeon
AAGACATCATGGTCAACAATGAGTGCCGGTGTGAGGAGTTCTTCGACATGCATGCCACTCTCTCCCTCGTTCCCCAATTAAAGTCTATACAATTTGCGCAAGTATTCATTCCGAACAGCAGGTGATCGATTCGGGCGTCCCACCTCTGACCGAACAGTAACTTTATATGTAAAGTATACCTTACGTAAAGTGTACTTTACAATATCGAGGGTGTAATCGATGATTGTCAACAAGCTCAGGGAACTTCGCGAGAGAAAGAAAACGCAATCCGCGACTCCTGAAGAATGGTCGCAGGAAGGGTTGGCAAAGAAACTCGGAGTCACCCGGCAGACAATCATTTCGATGGAGAAGGGGACCTACAACCCATCCCTCGAGTTGGCATTCAAGATTGCAAGAGTCTTTGAAACAAGCATTGAAGATGTCTTCGAATATCGAGATGATGAACATGAAACGTGATGTCATGAGTGGTGTCTTGGTCATCATAATTGTGACCATTATTGCTGTGTCTTTGTTGCTTATCGGACCTGCCATATTCTCCAGTATTGATGGAGCAATTGGAGGACTGATTGGTGGTGTTGTCGGCGCTGCGTTCTCAACGCACGTAGTACAGAAATACCGGGATGAACGGTTCACACAACTGATTGGCTATTCCTCTCGAAATGTTGCACTTTTCGTTCTGATCACACTTCCTTGGAGTGCAGCCGTATTGGCTTCTGGTCAGATCTCAATATCACAGGCGGTACTGATGTTGTTTCTGCTCTGGTTTGTGGCAATCGCTGTCTTTTACCTCTCAGTTCTGTATTACTACAAGAGATGATCGGAGTCGATTGCCCAGAGAAGTGACACGATTGGCGAAATGAGACTGACTGTCATCGAGCCTCATACAATTCTACCTGTCTGGCTTGGGGATCATTCCGTGTTGATCCCCTCTTATTCTTCTTCGTAGAGTGAGTCGGATGGTATCTAGTTTGGAGGCCACTTTGCTACTCTCACCCCAGAATGGCTTTATCTCATCGAATCCCTGGACATCCCAGTATAGCGGGCATCCACCCCAGCAGTAATCGAACTTCTCACATTTCTTGCAGCCCTCTGGAGCATAGTCCTTGTTTCTCCAGAACTTGGCAGCCCTGCTGTACCACACTTTCTCAAAGCCATCATGAAGGAGGTCTCCAACTGGTTCACTGAAGCTCGAGCACGGCAATAGGCCTCCTTCGGCATCAACAGAAATGAGACCGTCACAGGCTGCACATGTCTTAGCTCCGAGGCCGTGTGCGATGGGGTTGAAGAGGCAGACTGGTGTAGGTGCGTACCAGACAAACTGGATTCCCTTCTTCTTGGCGCGACGTTGTACCCTCTCTACAATCGCCCCTATCTCCGAGTACTTGACTTGGAGTTCCTCACGGAACTTCACCGCACTCCCTGTGTAGATCACCATATTCATGCTGAAGTAGGAGAGTCCCAAGACATCCTTGTGAAAGTCAACCAGCTCCTCCAACTTCTCCATGTTGGGACGGCAGATAGTTGTGTTGCAGTGGGTATAGATATCGGTCTTGCGTAGGTTCTTAATTCCCTGTACGGTCTGCTCAAATGCACCCGGCACACCTACTATGTAGTCGTGAGTTTCTGCATCCGGCCCCTCAATAGAGACCTGCGCACTGTTGAGACCTGCATCGACAAGCCTTTGCACAAAGTCCGGGTCCGCGCAGCGCCTGCCATTCGTGATCAGGTTCATTCTCAGACCCTTTTGCCGCCCGTACCTGATGAGTTCAAAGAGGTCCTCTCGAAGTGTTGGTTCACCCCCGGTGAACGAGAGGCTTGGAACGTGTGCATCATCCGCAATTATGTCAATGACCTTCTTGACTTCTTCCGTTGTCATCTCACCAGATTTTCTATACGGCGAGTACGCGTAGCAGAAGCGACACCGATTGTTACACCGGTAGGTGAGAGCAATCTCACTGAGCACGGGATACTTGATCTCGCCTGTGCCAAAGGGGATTATTCGTGCTGTCTTGTACGTGTAGATGTTCTGATTTCCTGCAACCATGTTTCTGAGGTCATCAACAAACGCGGCAATGTCATTCAGTACCTGTTGTCTTTCCGCGCCCTGCCTTGTGAAGACATCTACGACTTTTGC
>JAGSHP010000276.1 GCA_029855925.1 Candidatus Thorarchaeota archaeon
ATGTATGACAGACGCCACTCAACCAATACTAAGGGAGCATTCAAGATGGCAACAATTCAACTGACTAGAATCTCCGTGAAAAGGGGAACGATCCATTGTGAAGGTTGCGCATCGAGGATCAAGAAGGCTTTGCGGACGCTACCAGGAGTCATCTCGATTGAGGTCGACATAGAGAATCATAAGGTCATCGTTCGTCATGACGCTGATAAGGTCAGTCATGACTCGTTGCGAGAGATATTGGACAACATGGGATATCCAGTGATAGAGTTTGCCTAATATGAGACATTAAATATATCCGCGTCGACTTATTTTCATGGCCGCCCGTGAGAACTCGCAAACTGACCATGCCAAGCTCTTAGTGAAACTTGGAGGACTCCAGTGTTCCTTCTGTACTGAGAGCATTAGACATGCACTAACTCGGATGAAGGGTGTAGGTGATGTGGCGGTCAGTCTCAGTCACGAGGAGGCGCTTGTAGAGTATGACCCTCATGTTCAGACTGAGATGGCCATAAAGGAAACACTACAGAGTATTGGATTCACAATTCGAGACCCGGACAAGGTTCGCAGCTTCGAAGAAGAGCAGGAAGAGCTTGAGCGGGAGAAGCAACGTCTCTATATCACAGCAATGCCAACGGTCATATCTGCCATTCTGATGGTTCTGATGTGGGTCGGAGCACCCATACCCTACGGCCAACCCATACTCTTCGTCCTTGCCCTCGTCACGATGTTTGGCCCCGGACTCTACATCATGCGAATGGCAGGAGCGTCGTTTAGACGAGGAATTCTCAACCAGCACGTGATCCTAGAGTTCGCAGCCTTCGCCGGACTGTTCGGCGGGATAATCGGGATCTTCGTTCAACCGTGGCCAATGATGGACTTCTTTGCGGTTTCCGTGTTTGTGACAGCGTATCATATTCTGTCAGGATATGTGTCACTCATGGTCAGGTCGACTTCCTCACAGGCGATCAAGAAGCTTATGGACCTTCAACCTGAGACCGCAATGGTCAGCCGGGCAGAGGGTATAGTGATCGAGATCCCGATCAGTGATGTGCAACGTGGCGACCTTGTCAAGGTCTTGCCAGGTGAGAGCATCCCAGTGGATGGAGTAGTGAGAGATGGTATCTCCACAGTAGACGAGAGCCTTGTGACCGGTGAGCCAATCCCGGTGCCCAAGAATGTTGATGATGAGGTCATCGGCGGCTCGATCAACCAGAATGGTTTTCTCATCATAGAGGTCACAAAGGTTGGAGATGAGTCGTTTCTCGAACAAATCGCCACTCACATTCGCGAGGCGCGTGCTCTGAAACCGAACATCATTCTTGTCGTTGATCGGGTTCTCAAGTACTTTGCGCGAGGCGTTGTCTTCGCAGCTGTCGTTGCATTCACCTTCTGGCCCCTCTTCACTTGGTGGTTGACGGGAACACCAGACTTTGAGAAGGGCATCTTTGCCTCGCTCGCAGTATTGGTGATGGGATATCCATGTGCTCTGGGAATGGCGACGCCTCTTGCACTGATTCGGGGAACTGGAATTGCGGCTCAGAGCGGAACGCTGATTCGATCCGGCGAGGCATTCCAGACCTACAAGGACGTGCGAAAGATTGTCTTTGACAAGACGGGCACCCTCACCATCGGCAAGCCGAGCATCATTGATGTCATTGCCTTGAATGGCTATGATAAGTCAAAGGTCCTCTCGTATGCTGCAAGTCTAGAAGTGAACTCGGAGCATCCACTTGGCCGTGCAATCGTAGAACACACTATAGAAAAGGAAATCGATTTGATGGAGACTTCTGACTTCGAGATGTACCCTGGGAAGGGTGTGAGGGGCGTTGTCGAAGACTCCGTTGTTCTCGTAGGGAATGCAGGCTTTATCGAGGGAGAAGACCCAACTATTTCATTTCCAGGGTCCTTGAAGGAACTGCAAATGGAGGGTTTGACAGTTGTCGCAGTCAGTGTGGCTGGCAGACTAGCTGGTTTCATCGCGATAGGCGACACGCTTCGGGTTGACGCAAGAGAGGTCCTTGAGGAATTTCGTTCCCGTGGGATTGAACCAGTCATGATTACTGGTGATAACTCGCGCACCGCAAATGCAATCGCGAAACAGCTGGGAGTGACCGAGGTCTATGCCGAAGTGCTGCCACAAGAGAAATCAGCAATGGTGCGAGATCTTCAGAGAGAGGGCGTGAAGGTTGCGATGGTTGGCG
>JAGSHP010000355.1 GCA_029855925.1 Candidatus Thorarchaeota archaeon
GAACAAGGTAGTCATCAGTAGATGGTTCTAGGGGTGCCAACTGATGAAACTTGGAACCATTGGTGCCGTATTGAAGTTTGCAATTCAAATCGAGAGCACGCTTCAAACAGCAGCAGAACTGCTCCACTCCAAGATGACAGATGAGAAGAGCAAGACTACGATTGCAGAACTGGTCGCCATTCACAAGAAGCGAATTAATAGACTCAGACGTTTGCAACGGGAGAACACGACGGAGATGTTTCTTGAGCCAATTGTGGGACTATCAAGCGATCAGTACGAGGATGAGTCGCCTGTCGTAGAGAAGGATGACGCCCTTCTGATGCAGGAACTGCAAGAAGCAGAGCGACGTGCACAGTCATTCTACATGGGGGCTGCTCCAAAGATAGATTTCCTGCCCGAGATAGCCGATGTTTTTGAGGAGTTTCAACAGGAGTTCACAGATTCCATTTCACCACGTCTGCTCAGTTGACCATTGAGTTTTTATCATGAAGCTGCCTAAGATAATGCAGACGCAAGTTGCGCCGAAAAACACGCACATGATGCAAGAGAGAGAACAGATGACAGACACAAGTCCAGAAACTTTCTTTGAGAAGGTACTTCCAAAACTCTTCAAGCCCAAGAAAGCAAAGAGGTGGAACCGGACCATTCAATATCACATCACCGATGCAGGTGACTGGTATATTGTGGTCGAAGACCAACAGATTTCCGTTCACAAGGGCACGATTGAGAACCCTCAGATGGTTGTTGAAGGCCCTTGGGAAGTGATTAAAGGAATCTACACTGGTGAGTACTTTGCTCCAAAGGAACTCTCAAACGGAAGTTTCAGAGTCGAGGGGCCGATGACGGATCACATAAAGTGGTCAAGGATTATCAACAAGTGGGTCATTCTTGAGCCAATACCAGAAGGAGAGAAAGCAGTTGAGGTCACAGAAACCCCAACCGCTGAAGTTCCTAGTGAAGAGGTGGAGACTCGCCGGTAGGCTCAGGCACGAATATCGAAGAAATGCCCATGAAGAACAGCATGAACGATGCTCCGAGCCAACCCCAATAGAACAATGAGGGATCGATAAAGAAGAGAATCCCCTGTACTATTGGAGTGATGACACCATACACAGCCGACACCAGTAGTGTTGCATGCATTTGTGCTGCGATACGATGCGGTGGGGCCAACTCGCCCAAGATAAAGGTCCACGGACATAGACAGAGGCAGACAAAAAATATTGTCGATATCATGAGCAGGCCAGAGATCATCTTGCTCTCTTGCAGAACTGGAATGAAGCCTAGTAGGCTGGTCAATGCTGCAAGGAAGCCCCCTGCAATCATCAATGGTCGACGCCTTTTCAACCGTCTAGCCAGATAGTAGCCAATGACAAAACCCAGCGTCACTGAAGTGAGGTCAATTACGCCAATCATGTACATGATGGAGGGGGGTGACACGGGATCCAACCCGCCCTCAATGGCCTTGTACGTGGGCAACCAGCTCACTGTCGTGATGTACGCAAAGAACACTCCGAGTATCGTTCCCATCAGATAGGTTTCCCGGAGCCTAAAGACACTTGTTTCTTCACTCATAATCAAGACCTCCAGTCAGTCCAGCGGGGACTCCTTCCCCAAGAGTATCCACAGTATGGCAGCAACGATGCCGATGACCCCCCAAAATGCGCTCGCCATGCGCCAGCTGGCACCCAACGCGAAGTACAAGAGACCAGAGTAGTAGCTCGCAGAGAAGGCGCCCCAGACAAGCCCGGTCATCACGGACAATGTTCCAGCCACATTGCTGTTATTTGACATTCCAAAGAAACTCATGACTATCAGGTTGTTGAACAGGAAGATGATTCCGAAACCAGTAGCCACAAGAAACCGGGCAACCAGCATAGTCCAGTAGTCAGGGCAGAATGCCTGAAGCGTGCCAAAGCCACCAATGAGACCGATACCCACACTCAGACCAAACTTTGCGCCGCGGTCCTTAAGTGGTTCCTTGATCAGGCGAGTGAATCCTGCCAATGGAAGAAGCATGACCGAGATCAACCCACCGAACATAATATAATTAAACGACATCTCGGCCATCATCCGAGTCGCAAAGACAGCACAACTCGACCATATGCCACCAAAGCTGACTGACGCAAGCACGATGATGCCCATCACAACGTAGCCGTAACGATTTTTCTCGCTCAAGAGATATCAACCTCCAATACGACTACTCCAGGGCGCGGTCGACCAACTGAACGATGTCAAAGACATCCATGTCATGATCAGTCTTACCCATCGTGTCATCGAAATTGTGAGAACAGAAGGGACAGGCTGAAACAATTGCGCTAGCCCCGGTGCTCTCAGCCTCTATGATGCGTTCTTCGGCACTCCACTGAGCAAAGTCAGGAAATGCAGCCTTCACACCACCACCAGCCCCACAACACCATGCAGACCCACGATTGCGTTCCATCTCAACGACCTCGACCCCAGGTATTGCCGCTAAGACCTCACGTGGCGGCTCGTACACTTTGGCATGTCGACCAAGATGACACGGGTCGTGATAGGTCACTTTCAGGTCAAGCTTCTTCTTCATCTTCAGTGACTTGTCCTTGGTCTTCTCTGCCAAGAACTCCGTGATATGAACGACCTCAAAGGGCAGTTCTCCAAAGAACTCGGGATAGTCCTTTTTCAGAGTGCGGAAACATCCCGCACAGGAAGTAACAACTCGCCTGATCCCGGCATCCTTTATCGCCTGGATATTGTGTTGGGCGACCTGACGAAACTCCTCACGCTTACCAACTCGTAAGGCAGGTGAACCACAACACCACTCATCTTCACCCAAGACTCGAAATTCCGTCCCCGTCTTGGTAAGAATCCTGGCTGTTGCCTTGGCAATCTCAGGTTGTCGATAGGCTGCCGTACATCCGACAAAATAGGCGGTCTCTGCGGTATCAGAGACCTTTGCGTCAGAGGGCAACCAAGCAAACCGCTTCGAATGGTCCTCGCCATACGGATTGTGGACATCTTCAATACGATTGACAAAGCCAACAAGCGGCTCGGGGATGAATCCCCGCTCGGCTAGCTCAGCACGCATCAGTTCGATGAGACGAACTGTGTTGAACTTCTCACCGCTCCACACAAGACTGTTGCAGATCTCTGCGCAGTTGCCGCACGTCGTACAGCGATAGACCACATCAGCCAGGTCCTGTGTCCAATCAATCACCTGTTCATGGAGCAGGCGCAGGAGAAACATCTTCCCACCACCTGCGTAAGCCGTGTAACGATAACGCCAATAGGATGGACACGCCTGGAGAATCGGACTATCATACGTATAGTGGGTGGCACAGGTGCCACAATGCATACATCCGTATGTAAAGGCATAAGCAAGTTTCATTGTCTTCGCTAACTCTGGGACCTTGTACCTATCTGCATAGGGCAGGTCATCGAGATACTCATCACTATGATTTGTGGTTGTCATCTAATCACCTCCACCCCCAATCTCAAGTTCTTCAGGAGTCAGTCCTCCCTTCTTGATCAGGTATTCGCGAACACCGTATGTGATGTAAGGGTTCAGTATATCATTGGGGTCAAGCGCCTTCTTGATCTTTAGCCATGTTATCGCGCTGGATGGCTCTAGAGCTGCTGCAACAACAGCAAGCTCCATAGATATGGGCCAGCCAGTTCCTTGATAGCCATATTCTGCAATCATGTGAGGCATGTGTTCTGCACTGATCTCTTGACTGGCCTCTCGACGAATCTCCAACATCTCTTCGGGATCATCGCTGTAGTCCTCAAACCATGAGAGACATCGAATGAACCAGCGTCGGCCGTTGTCATATGGCCATGACAGGTATCCGCTCGCCCCAGCCCACTGAGGGTGCTCATCCTCGACTCCTTGAAGTGCATCGACGAGATACTTCTCCAGACGCTTTGCTCGGCTCGGCCCCTGGATGATCGAGTAGAATGGGATTGTCGTCCCCTGCACATTCACGTATGGCTCAAGAAAGATTGGCATGTCCTTGATCCACCATACCTGGATGTGTTCCCAGAACCAAGGCCACTTCTCTTGAATCTCCTCGTCTGGAATCCGCCAGCCATCATGATCCCTTGCCATTTTGTCGAGAACTTCTTCCCGGTTGGCAACGTCCTCCTCCATACCCTCTAGCAGTATACAGCAGAAATTGTATGGCGTTCCCTCAGGGGGTGACTTCAGAGGGTTCGTCTTCGAACCAATCTCTGCTATTCGCCCAGTATATTTCACCTTGTGCTTCTTGACCAGAGGCCAGCTCCAGAGGAAGGCAATGATGTCCTGTACGAGCCAGTTGCGTACCGCCTTCATGGCAAAGTCAACATAGTCATCGTACTTGTTGAAACCATAGGTCACGACCTTCTTGGCTTCAAGCTCGGGAAAGATCCTGACCGATGCGCGAGTGAGAATTCCCATGGTTCCCGCACTACGTCTGAATAAGCCAAGGTAGCTTGGTCCGGCGGGAGACCCAAGAATATTCTGCGTCCAGTCTGGAATCGTATCCGACCCCATCACAAGCAGGCGTCCATCTCCTAACACTACCTGAGCGCTGAGCATGAGAAATGGATAGAGATGTGGTCTGTGAAGTCCGTGAATCCCGAGCAGGTTTGAGATCACACAGGTCTGCGGCGGAAATGTGCCATGGGGGAACCCGTAACCATGCTTTTGGAGCTCGCTGCAGAACTGGAGATAGGTCACGCCAGGCTCCACAACTGCAAAATCCGCATCATCGTTTATTTCAATGATCTTGTTCATCCGTGTCGTGTCCAGCAGAATGCCACCAAGGTTCGCAATGGTGATGCTGAATCCGGTTCCTCCACCCTGCACCGTGACCGGAACCCTGTACTTGTTTGCAATCCTGACTACGGTCTGCACATCTTCTGTGCAAGTCGGCTGAACAACCATGTCAGGCAGAGAATGGTACGTCGTCGCCATGATGTTTTTCGAATGGACGGCACGGACTGCCTCATTTGTGTTCACGAGCTCGTCCCCAATCTCACGCCGCAGCTCCTCCAC
>JAGSHP010000368.1 GCA_029855925.1 Candidatus Thorarchaeota archaeon
CGGTTAGATGAGTAGAAAAAAGGTAGGAGCGAACTACTTACGGACTCTTGACGAATTTCTCGATGAGCTGGACAAACTTGAAGTCAAGGGTCTCAATCCCAATGCCAGTCTTTGCCGATATCAGCTGAGTCTCCATTCCGAAGGGCTCAGCAAGTCGACGCATCTCCTCTTCGATATGGTCGAAAGGCTGCTCAATCAGATCGATCTTATTTCCGACTAAGATGAAGCGCTCGCCGTCGCCCTCCTTCAAGCGTAACTTGCTGTTCTCCTCGATCATTGGAATCCAGTAGCCGAATATTGCATCAAGGGTGGACATTCTGCCCACATCAAAGAATAGGAGACCAACCTTTGCGCCGCGAATCATGCCCTTTAGGGTCTCGATGAATCTCATTTGTCCTCCAAAGTCCCACAGTGAAAGCGTGAGATCCTGTCCATCTGAGAGTGTGATCTTTTTGGTGTCAAAGCTTGCACCCACAGTGGTCCGAAGGGTCGCGGGATCAGGAAAGGAACCGGTCGTCCATCTACTGGTGAACGAGGTCTTTCCGCACTCCGTATCCCCAAGCACTACTGCTTTGATAATCATAGGTCAATCACCATGTGTCTTCTGCTATGAACATCATGCCATTTTATCTTACCTAGTGCCAGCGCGCAATCGAATGGCACGCTTTGGACTCGCCAAGATCAATGTTACCGCGGTCAATGCAAGAAGAGCCACCGTGACGATTGGTGGCACAACGTAGTCAAACATGAGCACCAATGCAATGAACACTGTTGATGACATGAAAGCCACGAAGTTACGAGCTGCCTTGGTTGCACCTAGTCTTGTCAGCTTTCTCGCAGTGCGACCATATGCGATGAACCCGGCAAGCAACAGGCCAATAAGAATGATCCCAACATCTTGGTAAGTCCATCGATCATTTCGAATGTAGTCGTTCGACAACACAGCCACGGCTGTGATGATTCCGAGAAAGACTCGTTGCACATTGCGAAGGTCTCTCTGAGTGAGAGTTGCAATGCCTGCCAGTGTGAAGGTGGAGGCACCTATGGCACTCAGTATCACTTCGAACCAAAAGAGTAGATCGAGCGTCAAGCCGGCTGTGTAACCGAGTGACAAATCGATACTGATGAGGATGAGAACAAATGACATTGCCACTAGTGTGACCGTAATGTACGTGGGAACCTTTGCACGCGTCGATGACATTTGTTCTGAAAAGAAGGATATTGCAACCACTGCAGTGAATACAGGGACATTCGCCACAACAACGAAGATGAATGAGAGAAAGTCGCCCGCTATGAGAGAAGCAATGCCAATTCCAGACACGATGACAGCGGAGTGGGCTGCGACGAATAGAGTGAGCATGGTGCGTGGAGGACGAAGTAGAGAACCTGATAGCATGATGGCCGTCACAACAGGAGTAAAGACAAACGGATAGAACTGAATGTTGGTGTACAGGATACCAGAACCGGCTGAAAACCAGAAGAGTAGGAACGACAGCTCTAAGATTAGAAGACCACCTGCAAATGGACTTGGAGAACTGCTAAAGGTCCAGACACTCGCCAGCATCACAAGAGTCAGTATGAC
>JAGSHP010000369.1 GCA_029855925.1 Candidatus Thorarchaeota archaeon
AAGGCCCTTCCAATGAGGAACCCTCCGAGAATGAGTGCGACCACGGGATCGAAGAACGGAGCGAGTGCTGTCCTTGGTCCCTGAATTGCAAGCAGTACGATGAGGATCGGAATCATTATGGAAGTTGCAACGAGGCTAATCCCTTCAGTGAACCACAATACGGCGACGGTTCCGAGAAGCAACGCAGCCCCCCTCGACTTGACCAGTGGCTGGTACGCAATCGTGAACTTCTGGCCCTTTTGAAAGGTTGGTCTCAGACTGACATCATCATTGGTCCCGTGGAAATAGCCACGTATCTCCTCAGCGTTCAGGGGCGCTCCCTCAGCCGTTATCTTGATGATCAGCTCATTGTCCGGCGCGATTGCAAGTCTATCGGTGAAGACAATTGTGACATTGGTTTCAGTGCCGTTGATCATGATGGTCGATGTGGAGGTTTCCCCTGATTCAACAAAGGTGACATTAAATGGTTGCTCGAATGAGATTCCCGATGAAGTGATCTGGAGGTCAACAGTATAGGTCCCTGGAGTGATCTCAGGAGGTGCAAAATTGTAGAGTAGCAGACCGGTGAGCATCGCTATGAACAGGATGGTAACCGTTTTCTTCGGGACCTTAGGCATGATGTCACATCCTTGTATTGTAGTCTATCACGCATTGCACTTGATAAAAAACTGGTTGACAGCGGCAAGACACTAGTCCACTGGGCGATGCCTCACAATCTCCTCGATACCACCAAGCGGCAAGTTAAAACCCTTTGTACCTATGATGGTTTCGGTCTTCTCAACGAAGGACGCACTCTTTCGTTCAAGAGTCTCGAAGTGTTCTCTGAAGGCCTCTAATGGCCCCTCGTAAACAGTGAATCCCGTATATGCTGTACCAAATGCTCCGAAGCCCTCAACAATGATCTCCAGGCCCTTAGGCAACTCCGCCTTTATTCTTGCCCACTCAACGAACCACTTCCGTTTTTCCTCTTCGGTCAGCGTTCTTAGACGATAGAGAACCACATAGACCAGATCGAATCTTCCCACGCCATCTGGTATCCTGATTCCGGGCATGTTTCCTTGGTTGCTCAGAACAACTTATAACGCTGATGCCCGAGCGTCATGTCACTTTAACGGAGCTGACGTCATGGGTCTACGAGCATCTGGTCACTTTCTCACGCTGATGGCGCTCTACTTGGTCAACATGATCATGCGCGCATCCTTCTACATCACAATTGCAAGCATTCAGAGCAATAACTATCTTGGCGGTCTCTCGGAGTGGGAGATTGCTGGTGTGCTGATCATCTATCCAATCATCGAGTTGTCAACGGTCTCATTCTTTGGTTCATACAGTGACAAGGTAGGTCGGCGGCCAATCTTCATCGCAAGCCTCTTCATGACCGGCGGTGCGGCACTTCTCTTTTCCCTCACGCCCATCGTCACACTCCTCTTTGTGTTTGCCGGGCTCTTCGGAATGGGCGCAGCAGCCGAGGTGACATCTACTCTCTCAATGATTGCAGACTGCTCGTCCGAGACCAATCGCGCCCGCCTGATGGGCTACTTTGATCTCTCAACACTAATGGGCCTGGCTGGTGGCTACGGTCTAGGAATCATCCTTCTTCAGTTCGGAGTGATGCCCAATCTGATCTTGCTGGCTGGTGCGGCAGCCTGTTTCATCAGTGCCATAATTGCAATGTTCACCATCCGTGAAACTGCGGTGATGGCTCATCACGAGTACTCGATCATGCAGCTGCTCAGCCACGTGGCCAGGGACAAGCGTATCCAGTTGATGTTGCCCGTCTACATTCCTATAATCTCTCTGTATGGTCTCTTGATCTCCAATGCTGAGAATATACTGGAGGAGCACTTCTCCTTCACAGCGACAGACCTCATCGTCCTGTTCGGTATGTTGGGTATCGCGCTTGTCGCAGGCATTGTTACCATGGGACATCTATCAGACAGACTGATGAAGAGGCGCCCGTTCATCGTTGCGGGTCTGATTGGATTCGGCGCTCTCTCATTTCTCTTGGTCGCCTATGCTGACAACTTCGCTGGACTGTGGGCGATCTGGCCAGTACTGCCTCTATTGGGATTCCTTGCTGGTGCATTCCCCCCTGCAGCAATGGCGTACCTGACGGATGTATCAGATGAAGAGTCGCGTGGTAGCACCATGGGCGTCTACAGCATCTTCTTTGGCACGGGAATGATCATCGGGCCAGCAACGGGGGCCTTCGCCTACACTACCTACGGTATATGGGGACTTGGTGGTTTAGTGGCTCTCTTCATCCTTATAGCGGTCATAGGCACCTATTTCATGCCCGAGGTACATGAATCTGGGTTACCTGAAATAGTCGGCAATGATTAATATGTAGGTGCGTCTCTGATTGACATAACCTCTTTCAGGAAGTGGAAATATGGTTCGACTTACTACAATCAGTAATGTGTTCTCAGGTATTGGACTAGCACTGCTTGGTTTCTCCCTCGTAATGAAGTGGATTCTTCAAGGGCTTAGTGTAACCGGCACATCCTACCCCTACTATCTGTGGCTGGGA
>JAGSHP010000371.1 GCA_029855925.1 Candidatus Thorarchaeota archaeon
ATGACGCTGGTCAATGTAGCCCTGACGATTGCTGCAAGTCTATCGTTCCAGGTTGGAGTTCAACTGGAGTACTACATTACCTCGCTCTTCCTCTTGGGATATGCGAGCCATCTATATCTTGACATCTTCCCAAGCGACTCCAGTCCACTGGAGATTGTCTGGCGAGCAACGGACCCCCACAGCAAGGCTCCCACTGGCATCCGGTCCTTCGGGCCGCTCAAGATATCGAAAAAGGCGGCGCGTGGTTGGTTGGTAACAAATGCGTCGATTCTTGTAATTATCGCTCTCTTCCTGATGGGGCTATATTTCTATAATATCCTCTCTGTTCCGCCATCGCCATAGTGAGTGGAATTCCTACCACTCATCCTCATCAAAGCCAGTCATTCCATATTCGTCCTCTTCAAGATCATCAAGGCTACCCGCATTGATCTTGGCTGGCTCGTACTCCTCTTCCTCGTCATCTTCAAAGAGGAACGTATCAGGGTCGACCTCATCAACAGGCTTAGCCCTAACTTTGGCTTTTCTCAATGCACGGGCACGTGCCTTTTCCACCTCTGGCGCCAAACACACAGAGTCCTCAGGATCAAAATAGGGGCATTCAGGGCAGCACTCACCCTTGTGAGTACAAGTGTCGAATGCTGGACAGAGGGGACAACAATTGAGTTCTGACAATTGATACGCACCTACTGAATTATTGATACAATATAGCCCCCCAAAAACTCCAAATAAGGCTTCTCAAAACATCACTTTTCTCTCTGGCTCTCGTCAGGTGGTCAAAGTTAAATGGAATTGCCCAATGAGTGTCTTGGAGCTGGTCCGAATGTCAGACCTCGAGCACGAGATTCGCATAGCTGTACTGGAGAACGCCGTAAAATATGATGGGACGCCAAGCGCCAAGTCGGTAATGAATGCGCTTTTGGGGTCTCGCGCCGAGTTACGGAAGCGCGCAAAGGAAGTGAAAGAGATTGTATCCCGCTTGGTGGAAGAGATTAGTAAGATGCCGCTCGAGGAACAGCGCACTGAACTCAAGAGGATAGCCCCTGAACTGGTCGACCAGCCCGAAACCGTAGTGGAAAAGAGTGGGGAGCTCCCCGAGCTCCCAAATCTTGACAAGTGGGACAAGGTTGTGATGAGGCTGGCCCCGTTTCCCTCCGGACCACTTCATATTGGAAATGCGAGGATGGTGATTCTCAATGACTACTATGTCAAGAGATACAATGGCAAACTGATCCTCGTCTTTGATGATACCATTGGGTCAGCTGAAAAGCAAGTCGAGCCCGAGGCATACGATCTCATTCCAGAGGGACTGGAGTATCTTGGCGTGAAATACCATGAGACCGTATACAAGTCGGACCGCCTCGATCTGTTCTACGACTATGCCGTTGACCTCATCAAGCGTCACGAAGCATACGTGTGTGACTGTGACCCAGACACTTGGAGAACAGAACACAAAATCAAGGGGATTCCCTGTGCCTGTAGAGATCTAAGTGTGGAAGAGAACCTTGCTCGCTGGGAAAAGATGTTGGACGGGACCTATCCTGAGAGGGCTGCAGCTGTCCGGCTCAAGACCGGAATGGACAATCCAGATCCCGCAATGAGAGACCATGTCATTCTTCGAATCTCAGAGGTGGACCATCCTCGTGTTGGAACCAAGTATCGAGTCTGGCCATTGCTTGAATACTCATGGGGCATTGATGACCATGAGCTGGGAATCTCCCATATTATCCGTGGCAAGGACCTTGTGAAAGAGGGGAAGATCGAGCAACATATCTGGGACATCTATGGCTGGCAACATCCTGAACTCATGTACTACGGTCGCCTGCGATTCCAAGATGCAAAACTTAGCAAGAGCAAGTCTCGAGTCGAGGTTCATAGTGGTGTCTATAGCGGCTGGGATGATCCAAGGACTTGGAGCCTTCAGTCCCTGCAGAAGCGTGGCATCCATCCTGATGCCATACGGAAAGTAATGCTTGACCTTGGACTGAGTATCGTTGACGTCTCCTTCTCGATGAAGGCTGTGTATTCGGAGAACCGTCGCCTACGCGATGCAGACGCGCCTCGTTACTTCTTTGTCCACGAACCTGTTTGGTTGCGTGCCAAGGGACTGCCATCCGAGATACATGAGGCCACAGCTCCAGTCCATCCC
>JAGSHP010000374.1 GCA_029855925.1 Candidatus Thorarchaeota archaeon
GTCACTGTCCCGAACTCGCCACCCTGTTCTTGGATTAACCTACCAGTATCATCAGTCAGTTCAGTTGGGAAGGGACCTGACCCAACCCTCGTGACGTATGCCTTGGTGATTCCCAGAACTCTCTCAATGAGTGTGGGGGGCACACCAGCGCCTGTTGCTGCAGCCCCAGACACACAATTGGAACTTGTGACGTAGGGGTAGGTTCCATGGTCAATATCCAGCAGGGTGCCCTGAGCCCCTTCAAAGAGAACTCGCTTTCCCGAGTTGAGAGCGGTCGTTAGGAAGAGGCCGGCATCAGCCACATATGGTGATAGCTGATTTATCATCTCAGAGAGTAGTCCAAAGACCTCAGTGGGGGGTCTCGCTAGGGACTTCCCATATAGTTGTTCCACCCTTAGACGGGTGATTTTCTCAAATCGAGACCATGCGTCTTGCCGGGAGGCTCCGAGGAGGTCACAGATGCGTAGTCCGACTCGCGAGATCTTGTCCGCGTAAGTGGGGCCTATGCCACGCTTTGTTGTACCAACACGGGAGGACCCCTTTGTCTCTTCCAAGAGACCATCAATCTGGATGTGGTAGGGTGTGATGATGTGAGCTCTGTCGCTCAGTACAAGATCCACGGGGATATTGTTCGACTCGAGGCTTCTTATCTCATCCAAGAGAATGGCGGGATCCACGACCACACCATTACCAATCACCACCGTTTTCCCACGTACGGCACCGGTGGGTAGGATTCGGAACTTGTGAATGGTGCCATCTGAGATGACCGTATGTCCTGCGTTGCTTCCGCCCTGGAAACGGACTACAATGTCATAGAACTCTGAAAGAACATCTACGATCTTTCCCTTTCCTTCGTCGCCCCATTGAAGGCCGACTACAGCAAGACTCGACATGAGAACAACCTCACGTGCGCGAACAGGGTGGAGATAATAAATGATTCCAAAGACTGTGCACCCGTAGACGAAATTGCGACCGATTCACACCTGCGTATTTATAACTCGGACGTGAAATATCCTCTTGATTACATTGAAACGGGTTGATGTCCTTGTCGTTGGTGCCGGCAGTGCAGGTTGCGTCACTGCCAGAAGATGCGCAGAGCTCGGTCTGAAGACGCTCATCATCGAGAAGAAGCCAAAGGACTTGATCGGAAGAAAGGTGTGCGGGGATGAGATAAGCAGGTCACACTTTGACGATACAGGCATCGACTATCCTACCAATGGAGAAGTGTCAAGTGTCATATCCGGAGCAGATGTCTATCCTCCAAGTCTGACTCACGAACTCAAGGTCCGGGGTTGGGAGGACTTCAACGGATGGACCGTGGACAGGCTCAACTTCGGGCAACGTCTTCTCTCAGAGGCCTTGGCCGCCGGGGCGTCACTGATGACTGAGTGTAGAGCCGCTGAACCAGTCATGAGAGGCGAACAAGTCACAGGCGTAAGATGCAAGAATGTCGCCTCCGGAGAGGAGGACACAATTGCAGCCAAGATCGTAGTCGATGCTAGCGGCTTCGCAGCTACAATAAGGAACAAGATTGATAGCGAGTTCGTCGAAAAGCATGTGGACAAGGCAGATGTCGCCTTGTGTTATCGTGAGATCGTGTACCTGCGATACCCCATGGCTGAACCCGAGGTCGCAAGAGTGTTTCTTGGAGGAAAATATGCACCCAGTGGGTATGCGTGGATATTCCCCAAGGGACCGCAGACGGTCAATGTTGGTGTGGGCATAGGAGGCGGAGAGGGAAGAGGATCGCCAAAGTCACTGTATGAGGCCTTCAAGAAGGAGTACCCACTCTTGTATGATTGTGAGGTTCTAGATAGCGGGGGCGGAGCTGTACCAGTTCGAAGACCACTTGCAAGTCTGGTCGGAAATGGTGTTGCCTTTGTAGGGGACGCAGCGCTGCAGGCGAATCCGATCCATGGTGGGGGTCTCGGGCCAGGCATGCGCGCAGGGATAATTCTCGGTGAGGTAGCCAAGGAAGCCATTGCAAGACGAGACTATTCAGTAAGAGGTCTCTGGGACTATAATATTAGATTTTTGAGAGGGTTTGGCAGAAGACTGGCATCTCTGGAAATCTTCAGACGGCTACTCCAACAGGTCACTGATGAGGAGATGGACTTTGGTTTTGAAAAGAGGCTGCTCGAGGCGGATGACCTCATGGCGGCAAATCGAGGGGACGGCATACCACTCTCTCTTCTTGACAAACTCAAACGTGTCAAACGAGGAATTGGCAGAATATCGCTGCTGACGCGGATTCAGAAGGCTGCAAGCCTAATGAAAAAGATGAACCGGTTGTATGCAGCCTATCCCGGCGATCCAAGCGGCTTTCAAAAATGGCATGAGTCAGTACTTGACATAATTCGGGCTGCCGAGTTTAGAAAGAGATAGGCAGGTGTGGCTGAACAAGACCACACCAACCATGGTCTATACGTCACGAATTCCGTCTTTGACCACAGTGAATACAGCCTCACCCTCGGGTAGGTTGGGGGAGTCCACAAGCCTGCAGATTCTGCGCTCACCCTTCGACTTTCGCAGATAGCATCGAGTCTGAGGGACGTGGGCGAGAACGTGTCCACCCACTGGTGCAGTGGGGTCGCCAAAGAAGGCATCTGGTCGTGACATGACCTGATTTGTGATAAAGACCGCCATGTTATTGACCTCGGCTCCTCGGCCAAGATGATGAAGGTGTTTGTTGAGCTTCTGTTGTCGTGCCGCCAGTGTGCCTCGGCCAGTATACTCAGCACGGAAGTGACTGGTCACTGAGTCGACCACTAGTAATTTGGCATTCTTCTCAGGTGCCATCTCCATTGCTTGATCGCACAGGAGTATCTGATGGTCTGAGTTATAGGCACGGGCCCAGATGACATTCTTCAGGACCTCAGCGGGGTCCAGTCCGAGAGCATTGGCCATGTCAACAAGTCGTTCAGGTCGGAAGGTCCCTTCTGTGTCAATATAGATGGCAGTTGCACCCAGACCGCCCTTCTCTGGAGGTAATTGTACATTGACGGAGAGTTGATGTGCCAGCTGAGTCTTCCCGGAACGAAATGAACCATAGACCTCAGTGATACTCTGGGTCTCAATTCCTCCCCCGAGGATCTCATCCAGCGCCTTAGATCCCGTTGAGATGCGACCAGCAACCTTGCGTCTCTCAAGCAACAGGTCTGCAGTCTCAAACCCGATGTCTAACATCTCGCGGGCGGCCTTGATGATCTTTGTAGAGGTGGTCTCGCCAATCGATCCAGCCGCTGCCAATTCACTTGGCGAGGCGACTGCAATTGCTTCAACGCTCTTGAAACCCGCTTCGGCGAGGCGCTTTGCAATAGCCGGACCCACGCCAGGCAGATCGGTCAATTCCATCCCGGTAAGTGCTTCGCCCTCATCGGTAGTAGCACCTGCACCCTCTTCAAATTCGTCATAATCTACGTCTTCAATCTCTTCTTCGTCTGGTGAAATCGCAATGACCTCCTATGTGCTCGACCACTTGTTTGCTGATTGATCAAGCACGTGGCCGAGTTTCTGTAGTCAATGTACGTATAAAAAGGGCACTAGATGAAAGACCGAGTGAGTACATGATAAGTGCTATTTCTGCGCATGTGGCGCAGAACGGATGCTGCAGGTCTACTCTGTGCGAGTCATTGTCACGAGGATGAACTCTTCTTGCGGTGCTATCTTGATACCACCCTGAGTTGTCTGGATTTGAATGAAGAGCATACCCGCACCCTCATTCACTTGCGTGATGACTTCTTTTGTCTTCCCAATGAGTGCGCTCAGCAAGGCGGAGATCTCCTCA
>JAGSHP010000377.1 GCA_029855925.1 Candidatus Thorarchaeota archaeon
ATCTTGTAGAGCATGAGGAATGACTGAAGTGTTCCTTCCTCAAGCCCGTAGGCGACACCAATCTTGTAGGCGTTGGCTGAGAGCTGCCAGGAAATATCCTGCTCATCAAATTGAATGTAGTACTTTGCAAGGTCATTGAGCATGTCGATTGTTGCACCAGGGTATTGAAGTTTGGTCTTTGCAACCGAGAAACCGCCCATGAACTTTCGCAGAATCTGCATGGTCACATAGAGACCTTCGGAGGTCTCCTTCATGTGATCAAGCCCTGCTCTATCAAGCATTCCCTCATAGAGAGAGTAGAAATAGTCGATGTCTTCGTAGTCATGGAGTACGAGACCCAAGATTATTCTCAGGAAGAAGACTGAGGCCTTCAGCTCATCATCCTTGACCGAGGCGAACATCAGCAGACGGTTGGCCTCTTCGGAGATTTGAACTGCGTCCTGAACACCCTCCTTTGTTCCTCGATAGAGATGGCACATCATCTCAAAGTAGTACAGGAACAGAGTCAGGTCGGATGCATGCTCGACAAGTGCAAGATGTGTCTCCGGTTCTGATGTCAACGTTGAGACTATCAACATTCGTTCAATCTCGTTTTGAACAGCTTCGATCTCCTGGGCAAGGGTTTCATACTTGCCCGCCTTGAAGTCCTCAAACATTGCAGGGATTCCAGCCTTGATATCATCAAGAAAGTCCAAGACGAAGAGGCTCTGACCGCGTTGAAGCTTCTTGTCATAACTGGTTGTCTGTCTGACCGTACGTAGTACACGCAGTGCATGATCCTCAATGATGCGAATTCTGGTGACGGGGTCATAGGACTCCTTACGGGCAATACTGTAGCGCACCTCTTCTGCATAGATCCGCTCCCGAATCGGACGCAATTTCTCTTTCAATGCCTCATCATCCACAGACTCCATGAGCTCGAGGACAAATGCCGAGCCGACAATTCCCTCAACCTCAATATTCAGGTCCTGAATCGTATTGAGAAGTTTCAAGTCACTCGTCACAATCTTTGAGTTCTTGGCACGCATTGCGGCGAGAACAAGAGACATGTCGTTCGGTTGCGGAAGCGAAGACTCGGGCCGAGGGATGCTCTGCATGAACTCCTTGATTTCCTTCTTCAGGGTCTCATCGATTGTGATTATCTTCTCGACCTCTCGACGCAGATACCACCGAAGCTCGTGAAAGACCTGTCGTGTGATCCACAGTTCAATCCCAACGGTGTCAGCAGCTTCTTTTATGACATAGACATCTTTAGGACGTTCACTAAATCCGCTAATAAAGAAATTTGCATCCAGATAGGCTCGCATTGAATCTTACTCCTTTTTTCACTAATTCTACTGTCCGTCACCTTGTACCGTTGCATTGACTGTTCAGTATAATGAGCGCGGTTAGGTGGAATTAAACCCTTTCGATTAGCCACTCGTTTCATCCTGCCATCGGACGTTCATCCGCGTCACCTGAAGAGGACCAAAGACAGCGAATACGGCGTTTGTTCACAATGCTGTTGCTAATTGAACCATCTATGGACCATGGCGCTAGTCTTAAATCTCGCACACTTGGTACGACACCTTAACAATGACCGACCTCAAGAGACCCTCAATTCCAGAAATGCTAGACATCAAGTCAGTTGCCATCATTGGCGTCTCTGCAAAGATGGGATATTACTGGGTTCATTCGATGCTGCAGTGGCCACATGATCTCAGGGTCTGGTTGGTCTC
>JAGSHP010000378.1 GCA_029855925.1 Candidatus Thorarchaeota archaeon
CTCATGGCGTTCCACTCCATCTTGTCAGCCGGGAATTTCTGGCACTCTTGAGCGAGGCTGATCTCATTATCTCAAAGGGTCAGGCCAATGTTGAGAGCCTGCCTGAGATTCAATCGCAACTTGGACTTGCGGCGTATTTCCTCTTGAAGGGGAAATGTCCACATATTGCTCAGGCGTTAGGTGCCAGAGTGGGAGATAACATCGTTTTGCGCTGGCCTTCGGCTGATTAAACGTTCATTCGACAAACCTTTTAAACACGATATCAGGCGTTCCTGAGGTCAGAGTCCAATCTCAACCTTTAAATGCGTAAATCGGAGCGAAGTCCATGTACAGTTTTGTCGAACATACCATTATACGACAGACTACACGGAGGAAGTATTCATGAGTCAACAAGTTCCAGTCATTGTGCTGAGAGAAGACGCCGAGCGAACACGGGGTCGTGATGCTCAAAGAAACAACATCATGGCCGCTGTTGTCATTGCTGAGGCTGTCAAGTCAGCACTTGGACCTAAGGGTATGGACAAGATGCTTGTCGATTCCTTTGGCGATGTCACCGTTAGCAATGACGGTGCGACGATACTGAAAGAAATGGATGTCGCTCATCCCGCAGCCAAGATGGTCATTGATGTCTCAAAGACCGTCGACAGTGAGGTTGGTGATGGAACGACTACTGCGGCAGTTCTCACTGGCGAGCTTCTGAAGCAGGCTGAGACCCTGCTAGATCAGAAGATCCATCCGACCACAATCATCACTGGCTACAGAAAGGCAGTCACGAAGGCAATGGAGTATATCGACGAGATCTCAGAGTCAGTAGACACGACCACTGCGTCCTTCAAGAAGACTCTGAAAGACGTTGCAAAGACCGCCATGTCGAGCAAGTTCGTATCCACCGCCAAAGATCATCTTGCCGATGTAGTTGTTGAAGCTGTCCTTGCCATTAACAAGGAGCGAAAAGAGGGGCAGGAGATCAATCTGTCCAACATCCCACGACAGAAGCAGGTCGGCATGAGTGTGACCGAGACCGAGTTGGTCCATGGAATCGTTCTTGACAAGGAAGTCGTTCACGCTGGAATGCCCAAGAAGGTAGAGGATGCAAAGATTGCACTGCTCGAGTGCCCACTTGAGATAATCAAGACCGAGTTCGATGCAAAGATATCCATTACTGATCCCACAGCCATGCAACAGTTCCTGGACGAAGAGCAGCGCATGATCAAGGAGATGGTGGACAAGATAGTCGAGTCCGGTGCCAATGTTGTCATTTGCCAGAAGGGCATTGATGATGTTGCACAGCACTTCTTGGCAAAGAACGGAATTCTTGCGGTGCGACGAATCAAGAAGTCCGACATCGAGAGAATTCACAAGGCCACTGGTGCCGCCATTGTAAGCAAGATACAGAACCTATCATCAAGCAGCCTTGGCAAAGCAAAGACTGTCCAGCAAAAGCGTGTTGCTGATGATAAGATGCTCTTCATAGAGGGAACTCCAAAGAGTTCGGTTGTCACGTTGATGGTTCGCGGTGGGACCGACCACGTGGTTGATGAGGTCGACCGTGCAATCAATGATGCTCTCTATGTCGTAAAGGATGTTGTAGAGACTCCGCAGATTCTCTATGGCGGTGGTGCCGTGGAGTCACACCTTGCTGTGAAACTTCGCGAGTACGCATCGACGCTCGAGGGTCGAGAGCAATACGCCGTCAACGCCTTTGCGGATGCACTCGAAGCGCTCCCAGCCACTCTGGCTGAGAATGCAGGGCTTGATCCCATTGACATTCTCGTGTCACTGAGGTCATCTCACAGCGAAGGTAACTTCACCTACGGCATTGACATTGCCAAGGGCAAGGTTGCTGACATGAGAAAGGCTCGTATCGTTGAGCCCGCAGTCGTCAAGAGAC
>JAGSHP010000164.1 GCA_029855925.1 Candidatus Thorarchaeota archaeon
CATACACAGTTGCTGGTTGTAGACCCGCCAGTCACAATCTACGACGGAGAAGAGTTCACAGTCCGTGTGACGTATTGGGATGTTGACCATAACAGGGCCATTCCAAATGCCATGAACAGTACCGAGGGCACTACAGCAGACTTGGTGCCAGAACTCACTCAAGACCTTGGAAATGGAACATATGTGTTCGGATTCGTGGGTCACGGAATTCAGTCCTTTGACATCAAAATCACATTCTCACTTGCTGATCATGATGCTGCTGTGTACTCCATAGCAGTCTATACGATAATGACTCCTGAGCAACAGTCATTCTACAGCGGACTGGGCTATCTTGCTACTGCCATTCTACTGCTCAGTGGTCTTGCAGCGCTCTACATCAAGGTTCTCTCAGTACCAAAGATGCTCAGGACCATCATTGCCATGTGGAGGAAGGTCCGGAAAGGTGGTATCCCCACTCGTCCCAAGGTTCGCACGAGAAGAGAGATTCTGCTTGAAGAGATGAATTCGAGTCTGGAGCCCGTAAGGATCACAAAGACCATGGAGGATGTTGCACCCTCAACGGTTGATGTATCTGCTCTAGATGTTGAAGAGCTGCTTGAAGAGCTGGCTATGATTGTTGGGCTTGGTGAAAAAGAGATTGACACCCTACGGGCGGATCTTGATAAGATGCCGCCTAGTGAACGACCTGGCTTCGTTCAGGAAGTGATTCGCCAGGAACGAGCGCGTCGAGCCAAGGACTTGGCAGAGGCAGAGGAAGCCAAGGCCGAAGGTGGGGCTGCAGAGGAACTCACTCGCAAACCTACAGAGGAGGAGCTGGTACACTTGCGCGAACAACTTCTCTCACTAGGTATTGAGGAGTCTGAGGTGGATATCTTGGTTGATCAGGCACGGAATCTCAGCAAGGCAGAGATAGACTCACTACTTGACCAGCTTGGAGGTGGTAAGGAATGATGAGATCATACAGACGACTTGCTCCAATTGCCCTCGTGGCACTTGCCTTAGTGCTGTTCACCATGCAGTCCTTCATAGTGATGAGCCCCATTCCTGTTGCTCATGGTGGTGCCAGTCAGCCTGACGATTCCCGACTCGTCGACATTGGAGACGGACAATATGTTGAACTTGGACCGGGTGAGGAACTGCACAGCTATGTTCTGAGCGACCAGGGTTGGACCGAATG
Source organism: Candidatus Thorarchaeota archaeon (assembly GCA_029855925.1). GTDB lineage: Archaea > Asgardarchaeota > Thorarchaeia > Thorarchaeales > Thorarchaeaceae > B65-G9. The sequence goes on from JAGSHP010000164.1 coordinate 1,178, forward strand.
GACTGGCACCTCCTCGTATCTGGAGGGCGGAGAGTTCGGCAATCGTACCGACGTTCTACAGGACCAACTCATGGAGTACCACACTGACAATACAACAACGGATGTCACTGCGAACATTCCAACAGGAACGAACTGGGAGGCATACTACACAGAGGCCACGATCTCCCAACTTACTGAGAATCGAACGTGGATTAAGAACGATGATTTTGCAACTTCCCCAACGTCAAGCGACTGGACCCTCGGTGTCACTGGTGCTACTGGTAGTAGTACTCCTATCTCAACCTACAACTCCACTGGTGATGCCTCAGGTGGCGGCTGTTTGGATGTCGAGATTGACAGTACCTCCGGAGGCCCCACTTACTGGTATGATACCAATGATTTTGCATATGCATCACAATCTATGACCATTAACCGTGGCGATGTTGTGTGGGCTGGCCTACGGCTGGACTATTGGGCGCAGACAAAGGATGACACTCACTACAACATGACAGGATCCTTCGCCGTGTATGCTCGAGTTGAAGGTTCGATGGTATGGCAGCTGGTATTTGATGACATTGGTGCGGAGCGAACTTGGTTTGACTCTGGTCTTGTCAGTATCCCCACTGATATCTTCACACTCACTACCGTCGACATCGAGATTGGACTCTGGAGCAAGCAGAACGTTGGCTACGAGCCTGAGATCGGGCCGACAGCCAAGTTTGACAATGTGCGTCTATATCTCAAGACGCTAGCTCATCCCTCTGATGTCAATTTGGAGATGAATAGCGAGGCCGTCCTAGACGACTCTAGTTGGGGTACTGGCCACCTCTATCAGACTCCTGCAACTCCATGGACCGCTGATCCAGTGAAGATGAACTTCACATGGACCCCCTCGCCCGTGAACCCCACTCCGAACAGAATGATTGAAGTCGAGTTTGATGTCACCTTCAACACCTTTGCCAGACGCACGGGCACTCGCACTGTATATGATATCAGCCCGACCGCATATGGCGAATCTTACTCGATTCAGAATGGGACTGATG
>JAGSHP010000024.1 GCA_029855925.1 Candidatus Thorarchaeota archaeon
CATGTCTTCGGTCAGGGTCTCGGGCTCCACAATGGTCTTGTGTAGTTCCTTCAGCAGCGCATGATGCCTGAGTTCATCCTCTCTGATGATTGCGGCTATGGTCTTGACCTGTTCATCATCGCTCTCATTCATCAGCCTCTCATAGGTCTCCACTGCCTGTTTCTCGAGTTCGATATGCTTGTCAATGCCTGCTGATATCTTGTCGCGTTCCTGGGTGCTGATGAAGGGCGTGGGTCCTTCAACTGCCTTCTTTAGAGACTTCAAGAGTGCCTTGTGCTTGTGCGAGTCCTGAGAGATCCCCAAGAGCAAATCCTTTACGAAGGCGTTGCCCAGCTTTCCCACATTTTCCTCAACGACTTTGATAATGCGTTCTTCCAGCTCGATTTGTCGGTCTATAAACTCCAGTGTCTCGTTCTTGTCCATTGTTCTCAACCTCTCTGCTCTCGCTAAGGGTCTCTTGTAGATTTAAGTGATGTGAAGCAGCAAAAAGAAGAGGAATGTCCTGAATCATCAGGACCTCTCGGACTTCTAGACCTTGTCGACAGCCTCGAAGAGTTTCTCAACAAAGATCTCAGGAGGAGTCAACCCCTCGATCGACACTTCTTCGTTGAAGATAGACTTCGGCACGCCAAACACTGCATACTTCTGGGCAAGGTCTTTGAACTCAAGAGCCTCTATCATGTCCGACTCGATGAGCGGATTTAGGATTGCCGCCTGATGCGCCAGTCGAACCATATTAGGACAGTAGGGGCATGTGGGCGTGGTGAACACTTGAATGTGTACGGGCTTGTCGATTGACCTGATGTCAGCAATGACATCGTCCGGTAGTGGTGCAATCCCTCGAGAGGCATCAGTGATGCTCCCGATGAGGGCACCAAACTCATGACCTGCCGGGATTCCGTAGAACCGTGCTTTGTAGGGCCTCTCGCCATGAATCACAATGGCGGGATGAAATCTGACACCCATTTCCTTGGCGCGTTCATCGTTCAGGTCACCACGGTACACCTTAACATCTACCTTGTCGGACAGGTCGGCAACATTCTCTGCCAATGCCTGTGTGTCGCTACAATAGAGACAATCGTGATCGTCAACAAAGACATGTAGAGTCACATCGTGTTCAAGTGCCTCAAAGAGTTCCATTACCTGTTCCTTAACAGTCTCATCCAATTCGACGACCATAGTGCATCATCCGTTAGCATAACGCCCTATGTCTTAAAAGTACTATCATGGCCCCTTTCGGTACGGAGCGTCTACTCCCACTTTATCCTCTTGTCCTCCACGAGTTCTTGGATGGCGGGCGGGTATTTTCCACCACGGTACCTCTTCTCGATGCGAAGGTCCACCTCATCAGGGACTCCCAAGTCCTCGAGTTCCTTGCAGGACAATAGCGGCGTCAGGTCTATGGCCATGAACTGGTTCTCAGAAGGATGATTGCTGTGAAGATAGAGCTCTTCCAGCGCATAGCACTCTGAGAGCGGTTCGAGGTCGATGTCTTGCAACTGGTTTCCCGCAACATCGAGGCTCCGGAGTTCCTTGCACTCCGAGAGCGGTCTCAGATCGATTTGGGCAAGAGCATTCATAGCCAATCCTATTCTCCGCAGGCTCTTGCACTTTGAAAGGGGTTCAAGGTCAATTGATGAGAGCTCATTTCCACCTAGTCTGATGATGGTCAGGTCCGTGCACTCCGAGAGGGGTGTCAAGTCTAGCTCCCTGAGGGCATTGTGATGCAGATAGATGAACTTGAGCTTCTTGCACTTCCTCAATGGAGTCAGGTCAAGTGAAGTAAAATTATTATACATTAAATTCAGTTGAACAAGATTGACACAGTGCGAAAGAGG
>JAGSHP010000240.1 GCA_029855925.1 Candidatus Thorarchaeota archaeon
GAGGCCCATCATGAATGTCATTACGTAGATTGCAAAGGGCTCGTACCCGCCGAGACCTCCCGGGAGGAACACGAGCAATGCTCCGACTGTAGATGCCCCAGCGTGGATGAATGTCGCCTGAGCAAGAAGCATCAGAGAGGCAGGAGTCAGGCTTGGTAGTCCTGCGCCCGTGAAGAGAGAGAGAAGTAGCCACATCTCCAAGCACTCCATGAACCAGCCAGGAACACTGATGATTGTGGCCAGTGCCATCGGCCGTGGCGAGAGCGTTGTGACCATAGTGTCCTCGATGAGGTCACAGCTGTCCTGGAACCTCTTGAGGGGGCCGAAGGAGGTCATCTTCTTGACAATCTTCTGATAGAATGAACTGCGACCGAGAACGATAGCACCCACAAGCGCGGCTCCGCCAACCAAGAGGAGGAGGAGAAGCTGGTCACCACCAGAGAACCCGATGAGGAATGCAAAGACTGAGAGAATTACCATGGCAAGCAAATCGGTCACCCGTTCAGATATCACAACAGGAACTGTCTTTGCCAGCGGGGTCTTGTCAATCTCGTAGATGAAGACACCCTTTACTGCCTCACCCACTTTCCCGGGGGTGGCTGTGAGCGTGAAGCCTGCCAGGAAGACATTGAACGAGTCAACATGGGAGAGATGAACGCCGATTTTGCGAAGGTAGTACTGCCATTTTCCAAATCGGATTATGTAATTAAGAAATGAGAGGGCCATCATGGCTGGTATGACCCAATACCAAGGGATACTGAGAACGGCTGCGGCGATCTGGTCGAACTTCCCATAGAGCCCCACGAGAAGGTACACGATGACGCCAACGAACACGAACAATACGAGCTTCTTGACGCTGACAATCGTCTGCGCCTCCTCAACGAGTTCTTCGGTCACTTCATTCTCAGTCATTTTGCCAACTTCCTTAGTCGCTGCCATAACATAGTTGGAACCTGCCATAATGGGAAGGAAGGCCAGCCGGAGATCTGCGTCCGACCCGCCTTCAACTCCTCATAAATGTCGTCAACGGTCTCAATATCCTGAAGCCAAGTCTGAGCATGTCCGATCTCAAGAAAACTGTGACCATCACTCCCTGCCGTCATCGGCTTGTGCAGCCGCTTAGCGAGGCGCTGGGCCCACTTGTTGGACATCGGGAGGATACATCGAGAGTTGAAGCCCTCGATGAGGTCAATATATTTGACAATGAGTCCTTCCGGGAGACCTCGGCGCATGGCAGTATGCTTTCGCAACGGGTCTCGTGGGTGGGGTAGAATCGTGATGGCGTTCTGGTCTCTAAGGTCTTCAGCAATCTCCTCAAAGGAACGGTTTTCCACCGGTTCAGTGACAAACAGTCCGATGATCTCGCCGTAGTCTGTGGACTTGTATTCACAACCGGGAATGAGGAATCTGTTCCCGCGCACAATTGGTTTGGTAAAGGATGGTCTCAGATGTTCAGTGACAGCAATCCCTCTGAGTCCGTGCTTCTTCATGATGGAAAAGAGTGTCCTCGGCGGAGTGAGCCCATCCTTTGAGTGGATGGTGTGCGTGTGCAGGTCGAATGCCGAGAACTCCATCAAATTCACCTACGGTGGAGGGGAGGGGGGGAAGAGTGGTGGGAATAGGTCATAGAAGAACTGGAAGACTGGCTGCCAGAAGAACAGCGTCCAGATCAGCGTCAGAC
>JAGSHP010000184.1 GCA_029855925.1 Candidatus Thorarchaeota archaeon
CTGATGTTCTGCTCAATCCGTTACTTGATGTGATTCCTCTTCAGATGCTGAGCTACTATCTCTCTGTTGATCTAGGGATCAATCCCGATCTACCGCGAAATCTGTCGAAGACCCTGACCGTCGACTAGTCCTGGTCGCCAGTTTCTCCAATTCGGATTGCCCTCATAGCAGCGGCAGACACATTACCAGAGTCAAAGCCATCCTTGATATGGATTGCTTCATCAGGTTCTAAGTGAAATACGCCAAGCAGTTCATTGCTGTCATGCAACATCCATTGACCGTAGATTGTCAGGCCGTCACCCGTATCACATTCTAGCAGGCCAATAGTCCCGGAGCTCGACCACCAGTTGATGCAACGTGAATGCTTGACGCCTATTTCTTCGAGCAGTTCTGCCCAAAGGCGCTCCAGTCTTGTGGGACCATGACGATTTCTGAAGGTGATCAGGAAGTTGCCCTTGCGACCATCTACCTCTTTGAGAATTCGCTGTTTTTCATCGTCCGAGAAAAGTGTCATTGGAACCACGTTATCTGATGGGGTTATATGTTAAAAGCACATGTATATGTCAATTGTAACATGATCTGGTGATTTTATGTCACGCCAAGTGGTCTCATCAATAGGCCTGTATTCTTCTGACCCATGGTCACCACGTTGCCAACAACTGACGCAGGCGTTTCAGAGCCTTGGTGTGGAGGCCAAGCACATTCTCCCTTGGAAGGTGAAACGTGTTGGTTCTACTGGCGCGCATGAGATCACATACGAAGGGCGTGACCTAACAAGACTTGACACACTACTAGTTCTCGATCTGGGCGGTCACGACATTGGGACATTCTTCAATCGCGTAGGCGTTCTATCAGCACTTCAAGAGAGCGGCGTGGAGGTCATCAATTCCGTAAACTCCATTCTCCAGATGCGAAACAAGGCTGAGTGTATGAGAAAACTGATCTCGGCTGATCTCCCGGTCCCGACCACACTAATCACGGAATCCATAGAAGACGCCGTCGAATTTGTACGTCAACACTTCCCCTGCATCTTGAAGCCCATCACCGGGTTCGGGGGCACAGGCGTTCAGCTGATTCATCGTGACTTTGACCTTGATCACATCTATGATTATTTGAAGTTCCATAGTCAGCTGTTTGGAAAGGGTGCCTTTCTTCTTCAAGAGTTCATTCAGGGACATGGATTTGACATCCGAGCACTTGTTGTGAACGATGAAGTCATTGCCACGATGCAGCGAGTGAGTACCGAGGGGATTGTAACGAACATTCATGCAGGTGGTGTGCCACGAGCGAATGATATCGAGGTCACCGAGATAGCCATCCGCGCAGCAAGAGCAGTCCGCGGACGAATTGTGGGTGTCGACATCATACCCGATGTTTCAGGGAATCTTTGGCTTCTAGAGGTAAACGCGACACCAGGATGGACTGGTCTTCAGAGTGTGACCGATCTTGACATTTCACTCGAGATTGCTAATAGACTCGGTCGAGTTAGATGATTTGGCAAATTGAGCTTCAAAATCCTTCTTCATAGAGGAAAGCTTAAAAGTCCCCTACGGCGGGGGGACTTGTATCAGAATCGTATGGCTCTATTAAGAGCCTAGGAATCCGCCCAGACC
>JAGSHP010000359.1 GCA_029855925.1 Candidatus Thorarchaeota archaeon
GGATGTACAAGTTCACCAATCAGTGGATAGATGACCGAGAACATCAATGGCAATGCAGCTCTTGGCTGGAGTCCTGCGGGAATCAACTGGAGTTCATTGGCCTTGAGCAAGATCGCCAAGTTGCCACCAGTGGTCACCCCAAAGATGTGACATCCCCTCTTCCTTGCCTCTTTAAAGACAGTTATCGTTTCCTCAGTATTGCCGGAATAGCTAACGACAATGACTGCCCAGTCCGCCCTCACTGCCTGAGGGAGGGAGTAGTCGCGAGTGGTGATGATTGGAACTGGCGACTCTTGGAGGAACAGTTCTCTGCATATCTCTCCTGCAATTGAGCTACCCCCCATTCCAGCCAAACATACTCCTCCCACCTGATTTCGAAGCCCTCTTGCCCGTTCTCTTAGTCCATCATCAAGATGAGCCATGGTCAATAAATCGGGAAAGAGACGTATCATCTCCTGCATGTCCTGTGCCGATATCCTGTCTTTGGTTGACATGAGATCCCTCTGCAATGCTGTGTGTGAAACACAACTATGATGTTGCTGCTTATGACGTTTGTCCATTAGTGTCACTGTAGCAGCACTCTAAATTTTCCAATCGACAACCTAATCAGTCAGTTCAATAATCGAGGAACGAAAAGGAGGTCTTGTATGGGACTAACTAAAATGGCTGCAGTTCGCGGGTTGATTCCCTGCGGAAACAAGCTGAGCGAAGTAAGTAATAATCTGTATCGTCTCATGACCACAATGTCAGATATTCTGGAGAAGAGACTGGGTCCCGAGGGCCTCAGCATTGTGTCTGATATCTTTCGGCAGCTAGGAACCGAGGATGCTGCAGCACTGAAGACCCGGCTTGGACTTGGAGACTCTATTGATGACGCTTTGGATGCGTGGCTCGTTGTTGGGAATGTCATGGGTGCAAAAATGAAGGCGCGTCGTGAGTCTCCGACCCGGATAGTGACGGAGCATCCCTATTGCCCACAGCACGAGTCGTTTCTGAAACATGGAAAACTCTTCTGTGATGCTGTGTGTATCCCCTATGTCAGTGCGTTGGCCGAGGGAGTTGCCCCCGGCGTCAAGACGGAGGTCATCATCCCCGCTGATATGGAACATACCTGCACAAAGGCGCTTGTGGTTCAAGAAGATGAGTGAGCGAAGCACGCCAGTCACAATTAACGTGGACTCTCAAGAGACCCATGGCATCATTTCTGTTCCAAGTAGTCCGGGACACTGTGGCGCTCTCCTGCTTCATCCACATCCCCTCTATGGTGGATCCATGAACGACTATGTTATTGGGGCTGTGGAACGCCTCCTTCTAGATGCGGGCATGACCACCATGCGCTTCAACTTCAGACCTGTAGAGCCAGGGACTACTTACGCAGGAGTGAAGGGTGCCGTCGAGGACGCTCTGAACGCGCTTGACGTGTTCATTTCAATGACTGGGCTCCCTCATGTCGGTGTCGTCGGTTATTCCTTTGGTGGTTCCGTTGCACTGCATCTAGCTGCACTCCGCGAGATTGAGTTTCTCGTCGCACTGAGTGCCTCTTACACTCTGGCATCAGAGGTGGTCTCGATGGAAGACCGTTTCTCAGCAATCACATGTCCTGTCCTCTTGATACATGGGGACTCCGATAGAGTCGTACCTCCTACTGACATGCAGGCACTGGTCTCACTATTGGATAACGCGGAGATCTCCACGGTTCGATTGGATGGTGAAGGTCACTTTTACAATATGCATCTCGATATGGCTCTTGACGAAGTCAGAACTTTTGTATCACAACAGTGTACCAAATTGACATACGGTAATGATTAAGAAGCCTTTACATCTCCAATGAACTGGTGTCTTGATGCTCCGAGCCGCACTCTTTGATCTGGATGGAACAATCACGGTTCTTACCTTGCCGCTAGACGCCATGCGCTCAGACACCAAGAAGTACTATATTGAGCACGGGCTCCCCCCCGAGATCATAGAGCCCGCAGATGGAATCTCAAGCACTAGAATGAAGGCGAAGGAGTATTTCTTTGCCCATGGAATCTCAGAGTCTGAGTGGGAACGCATGGAACGCGAGGTCGATGAGGTGCTCTCGCGACATGAGGGCGGTGCCGCCTACAATGTTCGCCTCATCACTGGCACACTGGAAGTGGTGGCTGAGATTCGAAGACTTGGGATCAAGACTGCAATTCTGACAAATAACGGGCGTCATGCAGTGAATATTATTACCAAGCAATTACCCCTTGAGAACTACTTCGACATAATTCAGACCAGAAACGAGTCCCCCAATCCCAAGCCCTACCCTGATGGAATACTGCGGGTGTTGGACAAGCTTGGTGTGACGGTTGATGAGGCTGTCTACATCGGTGATGCGTTAATAGATGCGGTGGCTGCTCAGCGAGCTGGAATCAGATTCTGGGCTGTCGCCACGGGCGAAACCTCCAAAGAGACCCTGTTGGAGGCTGGAGCTGATATGGCATTCGATAGTCTTCGTGACATCCTGCCTGTCATTCGTCAGCTGGTCTCATAACACGCATATGTCCGATTGTTAAGTAAATGACCTTTTCGTCGTACCTGTGTTCAAGACTGGAATGAACGTTCGCCCCAAAATTGGTCCACTATGCGGACAGAACGCCCCATTTCGGGTAAGCAGTTGTATTATATGTTGGCTCTACAAAACACCATCCATCTAGACTTGAATTCCCCTCGAGATGAAGTACAAGGTTGAGATGACGTGACATTGAACTTAGATGAGGGTTCGTACTTGGTATTGAAAGCCGCCCCAGGCGCCTATTCATGTAGTACTCTTCCACTTCCACAAGAATGGGACCCTATTAGGCGGCCGCATGTCGCACTACTTCTACCCTCAGGTGACGGTATCTTTCGTGTCATGCTCTCTTGTCCAGAGAATCATAGAAAGCTCATGGTCAATTCCACTATTGATGGCGTCAAGCGTGGTTCAATAATCGAGATCCGATACGATGAGACTGAGTTCAGCTACTATCGCAAGGAATCGTCCGGCTGGACAAAGGTGGGTGCCTCGGGTGATCCCTTCTTTGTCGAGGTCTTCACATCAGGATTGAATCCCCTCTATCTAATTGCTCTTGAAGCCCCAGTCAGATCACTGATGGGCACTGGTCAGTAGATGCATACCAGCTGTCAGGTCCTCCTATCACCAGTTTCTGTCTGCACATAATAATATTAAGAAAAATACATGAGTGTGTGAGGAGGCGCAAAAAAGAGAAAGGTTCGCTTTGGTTGCTTGAGAGGAGGAGAGGAACTCTCTTTTAGGAGAGGATGTGTGCACTTCAAATGCGATCAGGATTGTGGGAGGGATTCTCGTTTTGCAACGAGTTATTGCGCCTCCTCGACACATTCAATTTATTACAGGTTTTCACTCACTAATAAAGGTTGCGATTATCGCTATTATTTCGTACAAAAATTGCGATATTCGCAAAAATACATCAATCACAGGTTTTATTATATGCGTTTTTGTCCACTTATTTACACGGAACCGGGGCCATTCTGTTTCGCTCTATCCATTCTCTCCTCCTTCCTGCGTTCTCTGGCCCCGGTATACTCCTCCTATCACCTTTTTGCGAACAATCGTCATGATCGCTATGATGTAGCGTAATGGACGAATCGGCTGCGACCTCAGAGACCGTTCCACTCAACTAGTGACCAACATACTTATATGCTAATAGGTAGTATTACAATATAGTCGGGGACCGCATTCCCAACCGCTACTCTACAACCTCTCTCTCATCTGACAAATCTAGTTTTGAGGTCCCCGCAGACTTCTTCTTAGCAAGCTTTAAAGGTCATACCATCTGCCTGAAGCAAAGGTGACCCCGAAATTGTCGTCAGCAAAACAGGCTGTGGGCAGCACAATCAAACGTGTCCTCATTCACATGGCTGAGATCATTGCCTCAATCATTCTGTTGGTCATTATTAGCGTGCCACTGATTTTCGTTATCCCGATGTGGTTCCAAGAGACCGCATTTGGGACAGCAATTGCAAACTTTGCAGTCAATCCTGTAACATGGTTTGGATTGCTCGGCGCAGTTGGAGTAACGATTCTACTGGCAATAGTGAGTCTTGTCTTCGGCTACGGTTATGTTCTGGGCATGAGTGCTAGGCTCAAGGCTAAGGAAGCAAAGAAGTCCTCAGCAATAGAAGAAGAGGCAGAAGAGCCCGCTGAGGTTGCCGAAGTAGTAGCTGAGGCCGAGGAACCGGTCGAAGACGCCAGTACCGACTCTGAGGAAGCATCTGAATAGACTAATTTGTCAGTTCAGAGACAGACCTCATCCTATCTTCCAGTGATCAGGTATGTATGCTTAATAAAAGGTAGATTTGGACCGGGAATTGAGGTTCCCGGTCTAGATGCCTTGTTCATTCGATCCCTATTTTCTTGCTCACACTCTCTGCAACTGCTTCAAACGCCTTTGCAACATTCGAGTCCGGCTCGCTGACAACGAACGGGGTGCCCATGTCACTCAGAGCAACAACCTGTGGATCCAATGGGAGCGATCCGAGGAGATCAACATTGTACTCCTTTGCTGCTTCCTTAGCGGCTCCTTCTCCAAAGATGCGATGGTGTGTTCCGCACTTGGGACAAATAAACTCAGCCATGTTCTCGACAATACCAAGAACATTGACGCCCATCTTCTGGGTCAGTTGAATTGCACGTCGTGCATCAAGTGCGGCGACCTGCTGTGGGGTGGATACAATGATCACGCCATCAGCGTCGGGAATTGACTGCAGAATGCTGAGAATCTCATCGCCCGTGCCGGGGGGTAGATCAACAACAAGGAGGTCGAGCGCGCCCCACTTCACATCACCAAGAAACTGCGTGACGGCTTTTGCAACCAGCGGTCCTCGCCATGCAACAGCGTCATCGTTCTTGTGGAGCAGAAAGCCCATGCTCATGACCTTAGTTCCGAGTGGTCCATCTACTGGGTATATGAAGTTCTCCTCAGCCCTTGGGTGCTCGCCCTCAAGGCCGAGTAGTTTGGGCACATTGGGCCCGTAAATATCAACATCGAGAATTCCAACAGATAGTCCCTTCTTGGCAAACGACATTGCTAGATTTGTAGCAACAGTTGTCTTACCC
>JAGSHP010000067.1 GCA_029855925.1 Candidatus Thorarchaeota archaeon
CTAGCGTACTCAGCAAACTGAATATACATGGCAGAAGCGAGTCCAGATGCGCGACAGGACATACTCACGGTCTGATGCTCACCATACAACCCCTTGTCAGTTATGATAGCCTTGTAGACCCCAACAATCTTTCCGCCAAGTCGGGCACCAAAGTAGTGATAGCCCGCTCGCATCTCTTCAATGATCTGCTCTGGAGAATACATTCGCTTCTTTCTCCAAGACTCCGGGTACTCCGTCTGGAGCGGCCATACCTCTTTGAACAGCTGAGAGATCTCCTCAGCATCATTTTCAGTAAACTCGACTATCTTTATCTCTTCAGGGGGGAGCTCAGCCATTGGACATCCCAGCTCAATTGAACATACCGCATAGACGTTTGAAGTTAATTAAAATGCTCTCTTGTGTCTATCCATTTGTAATCGCCCAGTCATAAGCCTCTTGGATGGGCGTGCACCCACCACACTTGTGGCAGCCTGCCACCGTCATATCCGGATTCAGTTGGTTATCGGCGAGAATCAGTCCCACTTCTTTGTAGAAAGAGATGGTACCATCAAGGTCCGACACGTAGGGAGGAGTATAGTTCGCCAACTGACTACCAAGTGCAGGTCTGAATGGAGTCACGACCGGCATGATCCCAAGCTCAGCTATTTCACGGATGAACGCGAGGGTGGTGGGGACACTCTCACCCAGACCATAGAGGATGAACGTACTCACATTTCCGCGATCAAAGTATTCTAGAGCGGTCTCCCAAGCATGACGATACAGACTCAGAGGACCATACTCATGCTTACCAGGACAAATCGCCTCCCGGACCTTGTCATCTGCACTCTCAATATGGATTCCCACTGCATTCGCTCCAGCTGCAGCGACTTCCTCAATGAAACGCTCCTCAGTTGGAGGCTCAAACTGAACACCGATCGGCAAGTCCGAGACCTCTCGAATCTTCGAGATGATTCTGACAAGCCGTTCCGTTCCAACATCAGGGGATTCTGGGGTGCCCGTAGTAATCAGAATGTTCCGAATGACGCCTTCACGTTCGGCTGCCTCGACCACTTCAGCTACCTGCTCAGGTGTCTTCTCAAGAATGGTGTCGCCCGCTTTGAGGGACACGGGAATGGTACAGAACTTGCATTGTGTTCCATGTGACCAGTACCTGCATGACTGGTAGGCTGTTGTGGCAAGTGTCTCACTACCATGAAGGAGAGCGATCTTCCGGTACTCAGTTCCATCAGCGGTCTTTAGGCTCAGGAACTTTGGAGTGGGAACAGCGTGCAGCTTGATCGAGCCATCATATAGCCACACAAGTGGGTCGCTCGTGGGCTCCAGAGTTGCCGAGTGAAAGGTCTCAGCCTGTGGGCCACGACGCAACGGTACTCCAACAGGCTTGCCATTAGGTAGAATGAAATATCGGGCCCCGACTGGACCAGCACCGCCACGCCGGCCTGACAGTTCACTCTTCACTACGGTGGCACCCTCGGTGAGCAGTCTGATCTTTAGCCGAAGCAAGTCTTCCGTGTTCATGATGTTCGAACATTCCTACGTCAGCTTACCTAATTTATGCTCTCTTTGTGGCCATCGGCAAGCAGTATGTACTCGGGGAGGTCAAGAACCGTGATGCGATCATCAGCCTGGGACTTCAACATGTTCTTGCAGAAGGGGCACGCAGTGACCAAGTATTCTGCTCCCGTCCGTAACGACTGATCAACACGCTCCCGCCCAATCTTCCGGGACTCTTCGGGAAACAGCGTTCGGAGACCTGCACCGTTCCCGCAGCACATGGCGTTCTCACGTGTACGCTCCATCTCAACGAGTCCATCCTCGGAGACCTGTTCTATGATTCTGCGAGGCTCATCATAGATTCCACTATGACGACCCAAATGACAGGGATCGTGATACGTGACACGCCCGTTCACTCCGGACGGCAAGTCCTTCAGCTGGAAATCGAGGAACTGTGTAAGATGTATGACGCGTTTGTTTAGTGTCAGCCCATGCTTGGGATAGTCCTCTGAGAGGGTTCTATAACAACCAGGGCAGGTCACCACAATAGTGTCACCCTCCAGTGAATTCAGAACCTCTACATTATGGCGCGCGGTCTCCAACGCCTCTTCAATGAATCCAGTTCGAAGAAGAGGCGAGCCGCAGCACCACTCCTCGGGCGTGACTGTGACCTTGTGACCAAGACGCTGAAGAAGGACAACGGTGCTC
>JAGSHP010000222.1 GCA_029855925.1 Candidatus Thorarchaeota archaeon
CCGAGATGCCGAGAGAGAGCTTGGCCGCATGGAATCGAGATTGAAGTCACTGAAGGAAAATGTCGAGCGGATTGAGAGTGGTACGGCCAAGATTCTCACCGATATTGAGAAACTGGACGGCGAGATTGAGGATGACAAGAGGGAGCTCAGGCGCCTAAGCGATGACCTCAAGCGAGTAACGAGGGCCCGCAAGAATCATGTTGCGGAGGAGCAACGGCTTCAACAAGAACTGGACACCATCTCAAGAGAACAGGATGAGCTTGAGGATCAACTCGCAAGATTTGAGAAGTGGGACAGGAGAAAGCGAGAGGCTGAGACCAAGGTCTCAGGACTCGCATTGCAGCTCAAGGATAGAGGAATAGAATTGCGGGCGTACGAGACCAAGCTACAGCAGCTTGAGGCGGACCTTGAAGCAATTGAGAACAAGTGGGGCCATGTCTGGTCCGTCCTTGAATCATCATCAGTCGAGGAACTCGATGAGCGGCGCAAGCAGCTGGACTCGAAGCTATCCGCCCTGAATGAAAGTCTGTTCGGCGAACGGAGTAAGCTGGCAGACTATCAAAAGTTAGTCAATGACCTCGACCTCAGATTATCAGAACTCACTAAACGAATTCCACCAAGCATCCAAGAACTAAGACTTCTTCTGAATGAGCATGGCCTTGAGGGAGTCGTTGGTCCCATCAGTGAGCTATTGATCGGGCGAGAAGAACTTGCCCTTGCAGCAGAGGCCGTCTTGTCCAATGATCTTGTCCATTCGTTCATCACCACGGAGAGGGCTGACTTTCAACTGGTCAGACGACTGAGGGATGAGATTGAGGCACCAGCCCCTGTGATCTATGTGGACGGAAAAAATGCTCCCGCGCCCCTACAGGAATTGCCCCAGAACTCACGAGTACAGGGCTGGCTCTGGAATCTACTCGGGTTGAAGGGGCAGGACTTGGAATTGGTCCGAGCAGCGTTCGGGGACTACGTGGTGGCAACTGACTCCAAGACAGCCACAAAGATGGCATATGATGGAATCAGTGCAGTGACACTGAAGGGCGAAGTATTCGAGAGACTGCAGTCGTCGGTCAGGGGATACCCCAGACAAGAGTCGCCAATGATCCTGTCAACTGCCCCCATTCTGAAAAAGAGGAAGCACGCAGAGAAGGAGATTGCAAGACTTCAGAGGAAGATCGGAGAGATAGAGGCCGAAATTGGAGCGGTCTCGGACAAGCGTTCTGAGATCATTGACCTGCTCGCACAGATGGGGGCATGGGAGGGCATGTGGGAGAGAAGGTCTACGATTCTCAAAGAGATTCCCGAAGTCAAGGACTCAATTGCCGATATTCAGAAGGACATCGACAGTCTTACCCTACTTCACGAGAAGGCAAAAGAGGAGATCGCAAGTCTCATTCGAGACCAGCCTCCCGAGCGTGAACGCATAACGAGCGAGATGGAAGCGATTCGCATCCGACTCAACAACACCACAAGGGCGCTCTACAATGCACAGGCACAGGTCAAGGATGCTGACGAATCCATAAAGCGGCTCCGCAGGCGCATAGGCGAGCTGAAGGAGAACATAGAGATAAAGAAGGTTCAGCACGATGAACTCACGGAGAGCCTTGGCCAGTCAAGAGAAGATAGCACAGAGATCCTGAAAGAGATTGAGGAACTGAACGAAGAGTTGAAGAAACATCAGGAATTGAATCAGGAGCTCGCCGACAAACTGGAACAGATACGGATAGAACAACGACGGCTGAACACGCACTTTGCAGAGGTCGACATGCAACTGAAACAGAGCAAGACTGAGGTGAATAGGACTCGTGCGGCGTTGAGCGGCCACCAGCTCAAGTTGAGGGAGGCAAGAGCGAATGTAGAGGGAGTTCCTCGTCCCGACAAGGTGAGGGCACCAGACGTTGTCTATGCTGAACTATCGCGAGTGCGAAGTGTTCTCACAGACTATTCAGATATTGACGAGTCTGTTGCTGTTAGAAATCAGCAACTCGAGGAAAGACTTGGGGATCTCAATGCACAAGTGGATACGCTTCGCGATGAACTTCAGGAGGCAATCTCCACCATCAACTCACTGAAGGAACAATATGATGACGAACTGACAAGGGTGCTGCGGAAACTTGAGAGCTCAATCAACGGTCTCTTAGAGAAGATTGAATTCTCAGGCGAGGTCCATCTAAGGAGGATTGCACGAAGCGACTCCAAGGGAATCCACTTCCAGGTCAGAATCAAGGGTGACGAGTTCCTTGATATGAAGGCGGGGTCCGGGGGCGAGCAGTCATTGCTCGTTGTGGCCCTGATATTGGCACTGCAAAAGCACAACCCCGCACCAGTCTATGCTCTTGACGAGGTGGACACATTTCTCGACCTGGACAACACTAGAGCAGCTGCTCAACTCTTCAAGGAGGCCTCAAAAAAGAGCCAGCTCATCCTAATTACACCGATCAAGTCCAAGACACTGCTCGAATACGCTGACAATCTCATAGGTGTGGTCAATTCAGGAAAGGGTGGAGCGATGATAATCCAGTGGTCGGGCGACATTGACGAGTGGGTGTCGAGCGACGACTCAGAGGACGATAATGACGGCGAGGCACAGGTGAAGAACTAGATGACGGATGCCAAGCAGCTTGCACGGGACGCCAAGGAGATGGTCGAGGCCATCGACAGCGGAAGGGCGGACCCATTGCAGTTCTCACTTGCAAATCCGTATCAGACCCTCAGAAGCTTACGAACAGGGCTTCCAATACGAGTGACCATAGATGAGACCCTCAATGAGGTATTGAAGGCGAAGGTGTCACGAGTCCAAGAGCTCACACGCGTTCTTACAACACCAGAGGCCCTAGTGGAGATAGTCAAACAGTTGCCTCCACGAGAGATGGCGAGGCTGGTAAGATACAAGCGACCAGTGACTGTTTCGAAGATGACGTACCAAGGTCTGAGTAGATCACTGGAGAGAATCATTCGGGCAATTGCATCACAGGTAGTCCCTGATGTAGACGAGCCAACTCCAGAGATACTGGAGAGACCAACTGAATTTGTGTTCGAGGTCGAGGAGCCAATCCCTGCCGCCAAAATTGACTCGTTCCTTGACATGCTGCCGTACGATGAACCTGTCTCGGTTCACTCACTCCTGAGATCTGTAGACGTGGACGAACTTCTCGAGCGATTCCTCATCATAATAATACTCATCTCAAGAGGTAGAATCGAGTATGATCCGCAGACCGGGATGGTGATGAAGAGGTCCAGCAAGGGAGGCAGAGATTGATGGGTCAGAACGAGTATACAATCTTGATGAATCTCCTCACGCGGTCTGGGAGACCGATCGGCGCAGGTATTGATGACCTTCTTGACGCCCTTGGCTACCCCGAACTGGCAGGGCGTTCTGTCCTCTTTCAGCTACTGGCATCACTTCACTCCCTTCTTGAGCCTCTTGGACTGGCGATCAGGTACAACCCCATTGATGATGTATTCTACATTGACCTGCACTCCACGGTTGATATTGGAATCGACCAGCAGGTCCTTCCCGACAGACTTGCCGCAACACTCCTGGCGGTGGTGACTCTTGCATACCAAATTGGAGATTGGGTCTCGCTGAAACAGGTGCAAGAAATCAGAAAGAAGAGTCTGAAGGGCATTCGCGATGACCTGAGAGAACTCGAAGCAAGGGGTTATGTCGAATACGACCGTGATAACAAGATGGTTCGCCCCGGTGTGAGGGCACCAGTCGAGCTTGACTTTGAAGAGATATTCAAGAGCATTGCCAAGAGCAAAGAGTGACCGATGCAGGGACGTAAACACCTTTGACATAAAGTGCGTATTCGCTAGTTTTATCTGCACTCCAGTCGCGGAACCCTTGGTCTTAAACATGTCACACAGACGAGCACTGCGGTTTTCAAAGACAACATGCCCAATCTGTGGTAGCAAGGAAGTCGCTCGCGACGATCTGAAGGGAGACCTGCTCTGCACGAATTGTGGTCACATCATTACAAGAAGTGAGTCACGCGCCGTTGGCAAATTCGAGATTGCACAGCACTTGAAGCGAGAAGGAAAACTAAAGTTCCAAGAGCTCAAGAGCATCACAGGAGCCTCTGATGACCGGCTCTTTGGTGTACTTCAGAGCATGGTCAACATGCATCTCATCGAGGAATTCCAAGGCTATTACCACCTTACCAAGCGCGGTCAGCGCTGGTACAGACAGCGACTGGGTCAAGAGTGGGGCTACTGAGTGTCAACTATTGACACCATCCCCGTCCCAAGCAGTGGACACTATTTTTGACATCCCCATCAATTCTGCAAACCTTGCCGTCACTCGTGACATGAAATAGTGGTTATAGTAACGCCGTTAACATGTCAATCGGCACGTATAGTTCTGCATTCGTGTGATATCACTGTATTTTATGCAGTAAGGCCAATACTTATTAAAACAATGACTGGAATAATTTCTGCGGTTCGAGTCGGAAGCCTTCCATATCTCCTCATTGGAGATCAATCTCCCCCTCCTAACCACGCGAAATATGCCTACTTTCTTACTTCGGGCTCGGGCCGTAACCTCTCTCATTCTGGCGAACTCATCATCTGCTGGACGGCAGGCGATGCATGGTCCACAAGACTGGCGCCTTCAACAAAACATTGATTGCTCTACGTATGTGGCAAACAAAGAGTTAATATAGCGACCGGTACTTAACGAAGGTTAATAATTAATGGAGTAGTAGTTCCATGGCAGGACCGGTAATCGAGTATGAGAAGGGCGTTGTAGCCGAGATGGTAGACTTCTTCTGTAGCAAGAAGCATGGCACTCAACGTGGGGAGCTGTGTGATGAATGTGCTGAACTACTGGAGTATTCGCATGAACGCCTGGATCACTGTCGCTACGGAGAGGACAAGCCCACCTGTCGAAAGTGCCCTACTCATTGCTATCGTCCACTGATGCGAGAGAGGATGAGAGCTGTGATGAGAACAGCAGGACCAAGAATGTTCTTTCGTGCGCCACTAAAATGGATTCGCCACGAGATCAGAGACAGAAAAAAGCGAAAGTCGCTCGACGGCCAGTGAGAGAAAAAATAGGGGGAGAGGGCGGCAGGAGTTGCCACCCTGATCAAGGCGACTATTGTACTGCCTCGATCGATTCCTCTTCAATAGGTGCTACAAAGTCTGCTGGTGCGCGACTCTTTCTGATAGCCCATGCAGTGACGAGCATCAGAATCAATGCGCCTCCCAAGAGGGCAAGATCGGTCATGAGTCCCTGACCAAACTGGTATTGCACAAGGATTGGTGCAACAATCAGTGAGAGCAGGTTGATCACTTTGATCATTGGATTGAGCGCGGGGCCAGCAGTGTCCTTGAGGGGATCACCGATGGTGTCACCGACCACACTAGACTTGTGCCTCTCAGAGCCCTTGCCAGTGTTGTTGGCTGGATCGCTCGGCTCATCTTCAATGGACTTCTTAGCATTGTCCCATGCCCCACCAGTGTTGGCCATGAAGACTGCAAGGAGTTGACCAGATAGGATGACGCCTGCCAAGAATCCACCAAGTGCATTGACATTGAGAAGGATTCCGACAATCAAGGGTATCGAGATGGTCATGACAGCGAGGCTGATGAGCTCCTTCTGAGCTGCTGCTGTGGAGATGGCAACGGCTCTACCATAATCTGGTTTCTTCGTGCCCTCCAGAACTCCAGGAATTCGGAATTGGCGCCTGACCTCTTGGACCATCTGTCCTGCAGCTCGAGATACAGCCTTGATGTTGAGTGCTGAGAAGAGCCAAGGTATTGAACCACCGATGAGGAGCCCAGTGAAGACCATCGGGTCTGAGAGCAGGAGAGAGACCTGAGCACCAGCAATACGACCGATGTCGACAATGTAGCTGTTGAATAGGCTCACAGCCGCTATGACTGCCGAGGCAATGGCTACACCCTTGGTGATAGCCTTGGTTGTATTGCCCACTGCGTCAAGGTCGGCCATGATCTGCCGAGCGTCTTCGTCAAAGTCACCCGGTGAGAGCTCGCCAATCCCATTTGCATTGTCGCTGATGGGACCGTAGCTGTCCATTGCCACATTGTTACCGGTGTGTGAGAGCATGCCAATACCTACGAGAGAGATAGCATACAACACATAGACAACATCAGCTCCAGCGAATAATGCCATAGCGATTACGAAGCTGCCCACAATTGCCATTAGAGCGGCAACCGTTGACTCGTAACCTGAGGCAAGACCCTGAAGGATCACTGTAGCAGTGCCCGTATCCGCCGACTTCTTGATCTCCTTGACAGGAGCCTTCTCGGTGGAAGTGAAGTAGCTCGTGATTGGATTGAATGATACCGCCAACATTACGCCAGTCGCGATAAGCGCGCCAAGCCGCCAGTCGCCAGCATAGAAGATGCTGATGGCAAATGCTGTGATGATCGTTATGGCACTTGACACTTCATATGACATGAACATTGCATGTTCTGCATCCTGTGTCTTCCAGACTGCAACCATGAAGGTACCAACCATTGATGAGATGACACCAACTGCACGGATGACAAGTGGAAAGACAATCCAGAACATTGCAGCGTGACCAAGACCGCCCTCGAGTGTGTAGATGGCAAGACCCAAGATCAACGAAGAAACGATTGTGACTTCGTATGACTCAAAGATGTCTGCAGCCATTCCGGCACAGTCACCAACATTGTCTCCGACAAGGTCTGCAATCACTGCAGCATTGCGCGGATCGTCTTCGGGGAGACCTTGCTCGACCTTACCAACAAGGTCAGCGCCAACATCTGCGGCCTTCGTGTATATTCCACCGCCGACTCTCATGAACAGAGCGAGGAGAGTACCACCTAGACCAAAGCCCAGAAGAGCATCTGGCGCGGCAAGACCAAAGATTATGAAGATCGATGTGCCTCCAAGTAGACCAAGACCATCGGTCAGCATACCTGTGAAGGTGCCACCGTGATAAGCAATCTCAAGGGCCCTGTTACGTCTGTTCCCGCCTTCTCGAGTGGCTTGAGCAACTCTCACGCTTGATTCCACAGCGATTCTCATTCCCAGTTGACCTACAATGAGCGAGAAGCTGGCACCAAGAATGAACGCTACCGTCCGACCTATTGCAATTACCAGACTGGTGTATTGTGGATCATTGCCAAACACCTCAATCGCCTCAGGGGTCGGAGGAACGATGTACACGCTTAGGAACAAGAACACGGTCAATACGATGAGAGTGGGAATGATTGACCTGAGTTGCTTGCTTAGATAGGAGAGCGCCCCTTCACGAATAGCATTCCAGACCTCCTGCATCTGCTCAGTGCCTTTGTCCTTGGCCTTGACTCCCTTCCAGAGCCAATGAGCATAGATGAGGGAGATAATTGCTGCAACTATTACAAAGAAGAGCATTCCTTTCTCGAGCAGCGTGAAATGGTAAAGGAATGTGTCAAATATTCCGCCTTGCATGTTAAATTCACCTTGCCAAAGGTCTCAGAGCATTCGGTCTCCCAGAAAGGGGGAAACTGTTGCCCTAAATTGTCCTTTGTACTTGTGCTGGCACGCAGAACCATGCCCTTTAAGCATTACCTATCCAAACATCGCCAGAATTATTAATTAATTCGGATTCCCATGACGGTGGAGAGTCTCACGCATCCGGCTGCAGACTGAGGTTCGACCGGCCGTCAGAGACCCTTACACTTTTAGATACCATAGCGTCATACTAAATAACGATATTGTAATCGAAATGTACAATCGAATTACAATGTGAAAGAAGGTAAGGAACAATGAGTCAAATATCAGAAGAAACAGTTCGTGAACTCCTCATGAAGGTCAAGCATCCTGCAATAGATCTTTCACTCTTGGAACTGGGCATAGTCAGGAAGTACTCTGTTGACGGTGAACGTGTCAACATTGAGTTCGCATGGCCATTTCCCAACATTCCCATCAGAAGCCTTCTCATAAACTCTGTTCGGACCCCGCTCCTTGAAATGGGTGCAGATATGAATTTCACAGAGACCATAATGGATGAGAGTGAGAAGCAACGCTTTCTCATGCTGGAACAAGCTGCTTGGAAAGGTATGTGATATAGAATCACCACATTCCAAATGGGACTCATCAAGTCCGTACGAAAAGGGAAGTGGTGGACCGGGCGAGATTTGAACTCGCGGCCTTCTGGATGCAAACCAGACGATCTACCGGGCTAATCTACCGGCCCATGTTTGAAATCGGAGGGGAATGTGGTTTTAATCCTTACGCTCACGAAGCTCACTACGCAACGTATCGACCCACAACGGAGCCCCCTTCAGTTTGCTTGCCTCCTCAGGGGTTAACTCTTCCTCTTTGACCTTTGACATGTCATCGGGAAGAATGCTGCTGATTCCCGCAGGGTCCTCAATGATGATCGTGAAAGGAAAGTCGCCACGTATCGCACGATCGATCATGGCTAGCACTTCAGCACCTCGTGCCTTCTCTTCGGGGTGCTCTGCAAACCTGATGGCGGTCTCCACAACTGGACGTGCCCTCTGAAGAACTCCCTCAACATTGGATATGAACGATTCAGCCATTGGACCAGGTTCTATGTCAATTCCAAAATCAGGTAAGCGAATGGTCCCAGAACTGGACCGGATGACGCGAGCTCGAAGAAGCTCCTCCGAGTCAACATGCAATGTCCAGCGGGCGGGTCTCCGCTGCTCGGTTGTGAAGACATCATTGTGCGTGAAGTGACAGTGCGGACATCGGATTGAGAACATTGCAACCTGATTGAAATAGGGAACGTTGTAGAGGATTGAAGTGACCTCAAGTCCAGGTTCGTTGCAGATCGGGCACCGAATTGTGAGTTCTTCATTCATGAGAGGGACGCGTGACCTATTCACATATAGAGTTCCCTATACTGGCGCGTCCGTACACAAGAATAGCAACAGTTATCAGTTACACATACATAATGTTATGTGATATGATGTATGGTACGGTTCGTGCGATCAGCGATCATCAGGGCGAAACTGATACAGCATCATTTCATAAGGTCTGAAGTCTAGTGAAGCATGCCGCTAGGGGAAGGTTATGGCATGACGACAGAGTTCTCCCCACAAAAGACGGTATGGACAGGATGGAAACAAGAGATGGACGTGAAAAGCCTCTACATCATTTTCAAGGACTCAGGGGTCTGTCTCTATCACAAGGACTTCAAGGAACCTCTGTTTGATCCCCATCTCATTTCTTCATTCATTTCCGCCATGACTCAGTTCTTCGAGGAGAGCCGTCAGAACCTTCAATCAGCTGCAAGAGCATTTGAAGGCGAGGACTACAAGATAATAGTGGAGTTTGGTGAGTGGACAGTTGGAGCATTGGTGGTCTCTGAGGATCGTGAGATTCTGAGAGAGAAACTACGCAATGTTGTCAACGCCTTCGAGACCCAGTTTGCGATTCTAAGGTATGTCGATATGGACCTTGCAGTCTACACGAGATTTGAACCAGCCGTCATGAATGAGTTTGTTCTTGAGCAAGTGAATCCAAAGACGATAATCAGAAAGAAACTCAGATGGGATAGCCTAACGATGCATCCCGATGTCAGATGGTTCTTGGATGGAATCCCCGAGAGATGCTCGGTTGAAGAGGCTGCCGAGATACTGGGGATACCAATTGAACTTGCCATTGCTCGAACCGCAGAGGCTGTATGGGAG
>JAGSHP010000055.1 GCA_029855925.1 Candidatus Thorarchaeota archaeon
CCATAGGATGCATTGACGAAGACCTTCAATGCTTTTTCAACAACTGTGTACCATCCACGTGTACGTTCATCAAGACTCTTGTCTTTGGAGAGTCGCTTGAACCAGCGGACACGTGTGTCTCGGAAGAAGCCAATCGTCTGACTGATCATTCCACGACGCTTCTTGCATATCCAGTGCTCGGTCTCAGGAACGCGGTTATCAGTGGCATTGCGGCACTCCTCATGAGGGCAGTCTACGGTCTCGTAGCTGATATTGTGCTGTTTCATAATGGTAGGATACAGGCTCGCAAAGTCCAGAACAGAGGTGTTGAAGTGAACCCCAGGAACCGGATCGATCACGATGGCACCCTTGAATCGTTTGTCTTTGATCATTGCAGTTGTCTGGGCTACATCGCCCTTGGCAGTTGCAATATCGACCTGTCTTGGAATCAGTGCCTTCCTAGAACGATGCTCCTGTCGAAATAGTGACTGAATCCAAGACGAGATCCCCTGGCGAGTCACATCCTCCATGCTCAATCGGGAGATACGCATCAGAAGCACCATCAGGCGAAGGAGAAGGTCATCATTGAACGTTGTGATCTGCAGGGTGATGTTTGCGTCCAGCCAGCAGTAGTGCGCCAGCTCGTAGTACTGTAATTCGGAGATATCGGTACTTCGCTCCAGTTTTCCAAAACCAAGAAGACCCTGAGCTATGGATTCGAGATTGGTTCGTTCATACGCGCCGGAGAGAGCGTATAGTCGAATGGACGCATTCTTCAGGAACTTGTAGAGGTCGACATGAACCCCTGTGTGTAGTAGGGCAACGTCCCGCCCAAGATAGATTGGGCATTGGCGCTTCACATCAATACCAAGTTTGATGGCACGATGGTAGAGATAGTTCAGGTCAAAAGAGTCGCCCACAAAGGTGAGTACAATGGGGTATTCTTCGATCTTCTTGAACGCGTCAAGCAGCATCTGACGCTCATCATCATAGAATATGATTTTCAATTGCTTGGGAAAGTCGTCCTTCTTCTTACCTTCAGACACGCCTTCGCGTCTCAAGACAAAGCAGACATCATAGCCCTCATTGTCCGAGAGCCCGATTGCTGTCACTTGATAGGGAGCGGTGTTGGCATCAGGAACTCTGGTTGAGACAGGAGAGTATACTTCTATGTCAAGCGCGATTCGCTTGATATCTGGAACCTCTGTGAAGAACATCGGAGCATAGAGGTCCACTATCCGCTCCAGCCCAGGCTCATCGCCCAAGACCTTCCTAAACTCATCAAGTGTCGCCTTGTCAAGGTCGGGGGGACTTGGTCTCAGCGACCCGTTCTCTATTCTATACATCATTCCGGGGACGATCTCACTATCATAGGTGTAACAATTTCTGTACCGAATGTTAGCCTCCCAGGCATGACTGACCTCCATGACAGGATTGCTAGGGTCTCCGGTCTGCACCCGCTCTTTCAGTAGGTCCCTAATGGAGTCACGGGTGCCTCCAATAGCGAGAGGATTATTAGCAATGACTTTGGTCATGGTGACGGTCTTATCACGAAGGAGGTCCTGGAGCTTGACCGTCTCGGTCCTCACAAAACCTCTATTCTGGCGTGCCTTGTATTCCGCTGCCTGAGGCGGGAGGTCTGTGTAACAGTATGGTTGATGATTCGTATTATCAAACCAGAAGACGGTCTCCTCGGTGTCGGGGCGATATAGACGGACCATTGCCTTGTTCTGTTGTCCGTTATAGTCAATGGACAGTACAAACGATGGCGGAAGATTTCGTGGGGTGACCCTGGGGGTCACCCAGTACTCAGACGCAGGGGGCACAAGTTCCTCTTCACTTGCATCCTTCTCGTGGTGGGTCTCCGAATTTTCATCATTATCGGAAGTTCCGTTGTCCATTATGACGACTGTGCCAGTGGGTTCAACTGGGTCAGAGGCCTGGACAGACGGAGGCGGTTCTGAGACCAAAGGCGGTTCCTCTTCTGTGGTTGAAGGTTGCTGCGGAGACGAGTCCGTTGGTAGACCGAAATAGTCGTCGAGACTCGCCTGACCACGATCGGGGTTCTCTTTCTTCTTTACCAATTCTGCTCAAACTATCCTTGTAAATTCAGCTTGATAAGGACTTCCTAAAATGAGGCTCTGTGTGAAAAGTCACCTCCCAGCACACTCCAAGAAGTTCAGTCGTTCTATGTTGTGAAGAATCACTTTGATCAACAACTCTCGCCGCTGTTCCTTGTATCTTCTTGAACTCAGACTCCCGGTGAACCTCACCTTCATCATGCCAAA
>JAGSHP010000473.1 GCA_029855925.1 Candidatus Thorarchaeota archaeon
CTTCGGATGCAGCTGCTTTGGGCTTCTTTGGTGGTGTCGGTGGAGGAGCAGAGGCTCCAGGCTTTACGACCTTTGTAGCTGCAGTTGTTCCATCCAGCGCTGTAAAGAACGTTGGGGGTTCTTCACCCTCATCAACAGGTCGTACCTTGAAATGAAAACCATATTCTGTTCGAAGATTGGTCGCAACTCGTGCCCCAATGAACTTCTTGCGAATGCCCGCCTGGCTTCCCTTCCACAGGTAAATGCTCCGAGTTGAATCATCAACCACACAAAAGACGCGCGTTGAATCAAGGGCATCCTTGTTCAGCTCAATTTCTTGGAGGGTGCCATCGTCCGAAACTTCGTAACCCGTAACCATCGTAACTCACTACTATTGCTCTTCTTTCGAACCATCAGGGTTGAAACATGATTCAAGCCACATGAATCTATGTACGACCGACACTAATCAACGAAGCATGAAGCCTTTATTATTCTTTGTCAGCTAAACAGCTACCCCAAATTATACCTTTTTGCCAAATCATAATTTGTTCAAAATAGACACCACTAAGAGTTAAGTTGCACCAATGTCAATTGTAAATGGATTGAGATGAAAGATTCATCAGCGGCATTGACCTTCTACATGAAGCAATTGTCGGAAGGAAAGAAGCTTGACAAAAAGACCTTACTTGGTGGGCTATTCTTGTCTGTGGTGCTGATGGCGGCGTCCACGTTCGGCCTTCTCTACTACGTTGATCTGCTCACCCCGTTCAACTTCGCAATCACCGACATAATACGCTACACAAACTACATGCTTCTTGGTCTCGGGATTGTAACAGTCATCGCAGCCGTCCTCACATGGATCATGATAAGAAAACCGAGAACGATAACGCTGCTGCTGAAGATCCATTCATTTCTGAAGCGAGGCTCAGGGGAGTACTTCATCTGTCCAGATGTTCCGGACCAGTCCATGCAAACCATTATTCGCAGGTCCCTGTACGGTTCAATCTTGGTCTCAGGGATTGCGCTGACAATAATGAGCTTCGACCTCATGGGGACTGCGACCGAAGCTGACATCCTCAGATTCGGAGCAATTGTGATGATAGTAAGTGTGTTCATCCTGCCTCTTACAGTCATGCAGTTGTATTATGCACCATGGGTCATCAAGGACTCGGGACTGTTCCACCTCGACACTCGAGACCGGTCGCTGAGCAATGTCGGCGATGACCTTGAAGACCTCCTCGAGTTTGTTGCAGGAATCGACATCATCCTTGTCTGGATCGAGTTGACGATAAATACCGAACTCTGGGTGGCACCATTTGTCATTTTCATAATGCTTGGTCCGCTGTTCGCCATTCTGTTGAACTTCACAATAATCTTCACAATGGAGAAAGACAAGGCCACTCTGGCAATGATCAATCTCCTGTTAGAAAGATACGGAGTACCGGAGATGGTCAACTCACCCGACTACATCAGAAAGCGCGTCATCAGCCTGATTGACAAGCGCATGCTTGTTGAGGAGGTTGTCGAATCAGAAGCTGTACCCTTGACCGTACACGACACTCCAGAACATCCGCAGTCGGTACCTGAACTCCTTGATGAATTCGGTCACATCAGCGCTGAGACCGAAGCCACAGAAGAGATGCCAATCTCCGCCGCCAGAGAGTCCCTCGCTCAGGAGGAAGTCGAGGGTGAAGAGGCAATTGCTGCCACAGAACTATCGTCTTCAAGAAAGAGAAAGGTGGAGAAAGCCGATCACAAGTAGAGGTCAGCAGGTCAACCTCCTGCAGTCACTGCATAGACAATGTCATTGATGCATAGGGGAAGCGTCTACTCAGGTCTCCCCTGAGAGGAACGGATAATGATTGCATCATGTGGATCAAAGGTCAATGCAATCCTTCGTCCGATTTCCCCCCGCAGCGTCCGTGCCATCTCTGCATCGCTTGTGAGTGCAACAACGGAGAGACCATCGAGGGAAACGGTGACACGATACATTCCAACTCGCGGAATGACGTTTTGTACGGTTCCATTCAGACTATCAGATATTTCAAGTCCAAGTCGCAGATCCTCCGGCTTGATTGCAAAGACTATGTGGTCACCTCTGGCGCCCGACCCGGCAATCTTGAAGTGGTGATCATCACTCTGCACAGTCAGTATCCCTCCGCTTGCTTCGACAACCGTGCCCTCAAACACATTTCCATCACCAATGAACTGAGCCACGAACTCATCACTCGGATGGTCGTATATCTCATCGGGGGTTCCCACTTGAACAACAACCCCGTCTCGCAGAACAGCAATGGTATCGGAGATGGCAAAGGCCTCTTCCTGACTATGTGTCACATACAGAGTCGTGATATTCAGTCGTCTCTGAATTCGTCTGATCTCAGCCTGCAGTCTCTCTCTCAATTGAGGGTCAAGAGCCGAGAGCGGCTCATCCAGTAGAAGAAGCTGGGGATTCCTCGCCAGGGCCCTAGCTAGAGCTACCCGCTGTGCCTCACCCCCGCTGATCTCGTCAACGCGCCTATTCAGTAGTCGGCGTATGTTCAGTAGGTCAGCAAGCTCCTCTACTCTCGCTACGACATCTTCGAAGGGCCAGCCCGCCATGTCAAGTGAGAAAGAGATATTCTGAAAGACGTTCATATTCGGGAAGAGCGCAGACGATTGAAAGACCATTCCAATGCTCCTCTCTCGCGGAGGAACGCCCAGAACGCTCTTGCCATCAAACAGGAGGTCACCCGAGTCTGGATGAATGAATCCGGCGACCATGCGCAGAGTCGTGGTCTTTCCAGCCCCACTTGGTCCAAGCAGTGTCAGGAGGTCTCCGTCGTCGATTGCCAGTTCAATAGGTCCTACAAACGTTCCGTCACTGAATACTCTCTTCAGACTTCTGAGTTCAACTCTGACCATCACAGGGCACCTCCAGCTGTTTCGCCGGACACTTTCTGAATCACGAGAAATGCAACCATGCAGACAATGACCAAGAC
>JAGSHP010000096.1 GCA_029855925.1 Candidatus Thorarchaeota archaeon
GTGTATAAGAGACAGGGAGAGAGCATTGCGTCCGTCGTCCGAGAGATTGTAAAGAGATTCCGAAAGGGGAATCAGGTCCTACTATTGACCGATTTTGATGAGGAGGGAAAGGCACTTGCGCATCGCATTGAGAGGGCCCTTGAGAGTGAACA
Organism: Candidatus Thorarchaeota archaeon; assembly: GCA_029855925.1. GTDB lineage: Archaea > Asgardarchaeota > Thorarchaeia > Thorarchaeales > Thorarchaeaceae > B65-G9. The sequence continues at coordinate 153 of JAGSHP010000096.1, forward strand.
CGTGACAACGCTGAAGGGTCTCCGACTCCGGATCAGGTCGCTGATGGGGAACCTTCGATGTATTGAGGAGATCGTCTCGCTGCTAAAAAAGCAGGAGTGGCGGGACCGCGATTAAGAGAACCATACTGTGGAATCAAATGGTCGAACCACAATTAGGACAGATGTAGCTGCCCCCGGGTATCTCATGGCCGCAGACACGACAGGTGCGTACCTGCTTCGTTCGCAGAGCCTCGACAATCTCACCAGTCTGAGGCACAAGAATGAACCGCCCGTCCTCATAGCTAATTCGAAACTCGGTGGGATTGCCAGCTATCTCTAGAAGATCAATCGGCATGGGCAGGCGATAGTTGTTATCAAGCTTGACAACACGTGTCCGCCCAAGTGTGTCGAGATCAATTCCAGTCTGATGAAAGCCTGAGATGATACCGTCACGAATCTCGATGGTGATATCAGCCTTAGATGCCACCTGCTGACTGTGGGTCACTATGAAGAAGGAGGTACCAAGGGTCTCATTGAGTTCTTGAAAGAGGTCTAGAATTCTCTCTGCTGTCTCGGGGTCAAGGTCTCCAGTCGGCTCGTCACACAACACGAGCCCCTTGCTCTCACTATCAATGAGATTGACAAGAGCACTAGCAATGGCCACACGTGACCTCTCACCACCGCTCAGGGTCGTTGCCTTGTTGCGCTTGCGTTCTTCCAGACCGACGAGTTTGATGAGACGATCAACACGTTCCTTGCGGATGTGCCGCGGAACACCAGCGATTCGAGCTGCGAGCTCGACATTCTGCCACGCGTTCAGGTGCGGCAACAGATTATTGACCTGAAAGACAAAGCCAATGAAGTTACGACGGGCCTCTGTAAGCACCCGCTCGGACAACTTTGTGATGTCCGTTTGAAGGTTAGCCCAATACACCTTTCCAACAGTGGCCTTTGTGATGCCACCGATAATATTGGTGAGGGTGGTCTTTCCAGAACCACTGGGGCCGACAACACACATTATCTTGCCTTCAAGGATCTGAAGAGAGACACCACTCAGAGCGACAACTTCGAGCTCTGCAGTCTTGTATATCTTGTATACATTGTCCACACTGATTACAACATCATCTGGGAAGTCGCTGTATAGATCGATTTGTTCAGTAGTTGTCATCGGACCCACAAACACCTCCGACTATTCGAAATTGATAAGGTTATTGAGCTACGCATCAGATATCATACCTCCATCTACAGATTCCTAAGGACCTTGGCTGGATCAACATTTCCTGCACGGCGAGCGGGAATGTAGCAGCTACCTATCATGACTGTGCTCTCCAACAGAACCATACCTGTCATTATCAGAACAGGAAGGGCAAGCACCTCGGGTAATATCGGGGAGAAGGGAGATATGCCGAACGTGAGAACGCTCATAGCATAACCGAAGATGAAACCAAGAAGGACACTTATTGAGATGGACGCGATGACGGTACCCGCGAACTCACCGAAGACCATTGAGATGACCTGGCGCTTAGTACCTCCAAGAGCGCGAAATATGGCATACTCGTTCTTGCGCTCCATGACAGCTGAGCCTAGGAAGAGCGCAATGGCAGAGAGACCCATCGCCGCGCATAGTAAGAATGCAATGAGCGTGAGACCATCAATTCCTGCCACAAACAGATAGATTGCATACGACTCCGTGGCAAGATCGAAGGTCGCAGGCGCGTATACGTCCACCTCACCAAGGGCTTCAATGTCAGCAACCGTCTCGGTCATGTTGGCATAACTGACCGTGTCTGCAAGGAAGATACGCGCATTGGTCAAGTGGGCCTGGTCATATAGTAGGTCGAGATTCACTAGCACAAAGCCTTCACGCACCACTTGGAATCCCAACAGGCTCCCTATTGATTGACCCGACATATCTACAGTCGAGGCCATTCCGAAGCCAGGTGCGCTTCGCATCATCCCAACCACTTCGAAATCGATGGACATATAGTATGACGCGGTCGCGACCGAGATCGTCAACGTGTCCCCGACTGTCTTGTTCCAGAGATGGGAGTAGTATTCGCTGATTATGATGCCATTCGGAGTCGACGCCAGTGCTGAGAGGACCGACTGTGCATCACCGGTCACAAAACTCTCATGAGAGAAGTCCGCTATCTCGGCGTACTCCAGTGGATTCACACCTTCAACAAAGAACTCGTTTGAACCCGCCACGCCCCATGTTTCAATGACTGGGGTCACATGGTAGACTCCCGGTTGACGAAGGATGTTCTCAGCGAAGTCTATCGGGAAATTGTCGCACTCGACACGGATGTCAGCGCCAATAGAGTATCGAATCTCGTTGTCAAGCGTTGCCTCAAAACTTGAGGACTGAATAAGCATCATGGTTGTCGTTGTAAGCGTCAGTGTCAGGATCACCAAGAGAGGAATGAACTGACTCTTTCGCTTGTGCAGGCTTCTGCGGAGGTAGAGCGCCTTCTCACCGAACAGGAAGCTTGTTCCACCCGAGAGCCGAGCAGTCACATGGCGCATTGCACGAGAGCCAAGATATGATGCTGCAAAGAGAATCAGTGTTGCTATGATGAGGTCACCTACTGCAGCAGGACCCACCGGGGAGATGATGAGTGGTAGTGCCAGAAGAAAGGCGAGCAGTGCCGTCAGACCAATCAAGTTTCTCATGAAGCTCGACTCCTCGGTCTCCTCGTCAGCAATATTGACGGTGGGCTGACCAACCTCCGATACGTCAATTCGGCGAGCAACATGCAGGATATAGGAAGCTGGGAGATACATCGAGATGAATCCAGCAATGATGAGAGACACGGGGGAGAATGATAATGACTCCAGATATTTTCTGTACAGCACTGGATCAAACTGGAATAGACCTGTCGACGAACCAATCAGTGGCGCCATAATCACTGTGAGAATCATCGCCATGATGAATCCTACAACTGCAAGAATGATGGACTCCCACATGAAGGTCGAAAACACTTGATTGAAGGATGCACCTTTGGCTCGAAGAGCACTGATCTCACCCTTCCGCCGAGACACAGAGGTCTCAGAGGTAAAGACAGTGAGCATGAGGCTCATGATGAGGACTGGTAAAGCAATTACGGTCAATACCTGGCTCTGGAGGTAAGTCGAGACCGCTGCATCAAGCTTCCAAATCTCCGAGAGGCCTGCCACCTTGATGCCCGGAAATGCCTCCTCAAGCTGTTCTTTGAGACCCTCCAGATTCTCACCGATGAGGCTTGCTCCTGCTCCAAGAAGAGTGGACTCAGAGCCACGGACAAACGCCACTGGGTCAAAGAAGCCCCTGTTCTCAATCTCATTGATGATCCCAGCCACATCAGACTGTAACACAATGATTGCATCTTCAAAGCCCAATACTGGATCTTGATAGAGGCTCATGGGGTCCCAATTCTTACGGGACATAGACGGGAATGCCTTAGCCACTATCGAACGTTGAGAACTCGGTCTGTATATCCCTGCAATCATGAAGTTGTAATAACGAACTGCCCCCAGCTGATCAGGTGTAGCAGGATCGTCACCACGGTCGCCATATCTGAGTATATCAAAGTCTATCGTGTCCCCGACCTTGAGAGTGATATTATGTACTTCGTTGGTATACTCCACGAAGTGCTCAGATACAATGACTTGGTGCTGTGAGAGAGCGGCTGATCCCTCAACATCTATGTACGAGCTCCAGTTTGCAATCATCTCATTGGTCACAAACAGAACTCGCATGTCCTTGATATGGTCACGATAGTTGTATCCCAGTCTACTGTAGGTACTCCAGTCAGGTATTGAAGACCCCACTAAGATTCCAATTGTGGAGGGAACGACATGCACATTCTCAACGAAGTCATTTGATTCCAGATAAGTGACGGCGGATGCCATTCGGGATGACGCATAGTTCTGCCCTGTTGAAGGGGTCATGGAAAGCTGATAGGGCGAGTTAGCAAAATAGTCGGACACGACTATCGTGGTCCCAGTGTTTGTCCAGACGAAGACGGTCGTGGGCAGGGCAATGCCAATGGCCAGTACAAGAGCAATTCCAGCATTCCGGACTGGATAGTTCCTGAGGGAACTCAATGCATAGGAGATTGCCCAGAAGGGGTTGCCTTTGAGAGTCGAAGGGGGGTGTTTATCGGCCATCTTTCTTCCTCACAGATTCCTAAGTACAATTGCTGGGTCGGTCTTTGATGCCTCACGGGCGGGGATGTATGCTCCAATTACCATGAGGAACAACTCGAAACCAATGATTATTGTCAAAAAGTCAATGGGAAATACCATGACAGGGGGGAGTATTCGTGAGAACGGGCTCATCGCAAATACGATGATGCTCATGACAAACCCAAAGACTGTGCCAAGGACAATACTAAGGGTCAATGATGCAAGAACGATACCGGTAAATTCGGACAACACTGTTCGAATGACCTGCCCCTTTGAGGCTCCAACTGCGCGGAGAATAGCGTAGTCACGTTTTCTTTCTCGGACAATGGATCCAAGGAAGAGCGTGAGCGAAAATATGCTGAGAAGCATGGACATTGCAAAACCGATTGAGAAGAGCCCCTCGACGGTGCTCAGGAATAGTGCTGTCGCAAAAGACTGCCGGGATAGATCAAAGTTCTCAGGTGTTGTGGCTGAAACCCCTGGGAGGTCGTTGAGAGCTCTCAATAGCAAGTCCTGATCGGTTATGCATACGAGGTCGGCAAAGAACAGGTGTGAGGTGACGATTCCGGTCTCTTGAGATAGATAGTTGATGTTGGTGATGGCAAACCCTGAGAGCTTTGCCTGTAGACCGAACGCCGCCCCCACTCTGGATGGTGGGATGTCCTCGGCAGAGGCGTAGCCAAAGCCAGGCGCACTATGAACTATACCTACTATTTTGAAGGGGATGTCAACTCCTGCGAGGCGACCACTCACAAACAGGGTGATTGTATCACCAACGGTCTTGTTCCAGCGATTGGCATGGTATTGACTCAGAAGTATTCCATTACGTGTGGTGACAAGTCTGTTGAGAACTTCCTTTGGGTCCTCACCATTAAAGCTCGTAGAGTCAAAATGAGCGATTTTTGCGTACTCCAAGGGCTCAACGCCCTCGATAGAAATATGCTCTGTACCTATGGAACCAGTCGTCTGGATGACTGGGGTGGCATCATTCACACCAGGATAGGATTCGATGGTCTCATTGAAGGAGAGGGGTGAGGCGGTCGTCCGGACTCGCAAGTCCGCACCAACCGCATAGCTGATCTCCATTTTGAGATCTGACTGGTACGTCTGCGCCTGGACCGAGAAGGCAACCGTGGATGATAGTGTGAGGGCAAGAATCACCATGAGCGGCACTATCCGCCCCTTTCTCATACGAAGATTACCTGCGGCAATCTGCCCCTTCTCGCCAAGGATGAACGACAGCCTTGAGGTGATTCGGGCAAAGAGCCTACGGACCACATGAGACGAGTTATGGGCAAGAAAGAACCAAGCCGCTGTCCCGAGACCCAGTTCTAGTGTCAGGAGGATTGGATTGGGCTGGAAGAAAATGGCAGAACCAACGACCATTGACAAGAGGGCGACGGAAATACCAAC
>JAGSHP010000379.1 GCA_029855925.1 Candidatus Thorarchaeota archaeon
AGAGGAATCAGACCTCCACGGTTTGAATACAAGATACCAGATCTCAAGCCCGGAGGGAACATAGAGAAGCGAATGCTGCGACTATACTTCACAACAGGAACGTGGAAGAAGATCCGCGCCGTATGGGCGTCGCTCCATGGAGAATATGCCACACTCACCGAACCAAACGAGTATCCGTCAGCGCTAGAAGTGACTCTAACGCCCTCATCTGGATGGGGTCACACCAGTGGCTCTTCCGTTGTGCTGGTTGACGGCGCAGTGGAGGACAAGTTGAAGTTCAGAACCGAGGTCGTTCACGATGACCCAATCATCGGTACGGCGCGAATCACGCCCCCGCCAGGTATGTTGCTTGATGGAGAGAAAGAACTGAAACTGGATCTTGAGATATCCATTGATAGACCATTCGAGAGAGAGATGACAGCGACCATCGATGACAAGGGATGGTTCCTTGACAATGGAGAGATAGTTCTGGAGTTTCCGAATAGGATAGAACGCCGCCCCCTGAGCGTGGTGCATCATGACTCTTCTGCCACAGTTGAACGTACCGTTGAGAAACATGGGAAGTTTACATTATACACTCTTCAATGTGGTGGGTACAGGCTCTCGGTCTCACCAGAGCACGCTGGGGGGCTGGTCGCCTATGGACCAGTGGGCGCCCCAAGTGTGTTCTATGACACGTTCCCCGAGCTCAAACCATTTGCGTGGTTTGATATCATGCATAGCGGAGTAGTCCCCTATGTGGCAGGTCATCGCATATGGGACTGGGAATCAAGCCTGAGAAAGGAGTCTTGGTCATTGGAGGAAGTTGATAGAGGACCATTCAGTGGTTACAGGGTCTCAACCGTATTGCAACACGTGGAGAATGCCCAAGGGGTCAGTATCTCCTACGACTACCTATTGCTGCGTGGGACCCCATTAGTGAACGTAACAATGACCGTTGAGAACATGAGTGACCGATGGAAACACTTCAGCGCAGGTCTCATGGGAACACCAGTGGCTGGTATGAATGAAAAGGATCGATTCCACTTCATTAGAAGCGGTAAAAGGGTTCTATACGAGACCACGCCCAACTCTATCATCGTGGTTCCGGATGCTGCGGCGGGCTGGTTCGTGTTCGAGAGACCAAATGGGGAGGTCTTCGGGATGGCGTCCACCTGCAAGACTAGAAAGACCATAATGGTCATTCACATGGGTGAGATGGGCAACAGATTCATACTCGATGACAGATTCAGACTGAAATCGGGCCAGCGGGAAACGAGAAGCTGGTGGTTCCTTCATGGAAACGACGTCGAGGAGTCCATTCACATCAAGGACTTGCCACAACTGCAACTGTAATTTCCCATTGGACCAGAATGCGTCAGTATTCATCAGCCTAGGCGTTTCAGTTTGGCGCGACACTCAGCAGCACGTACCGAATTCCCGGCCTCCAGGTAGAGGTCACGAGCTATCTGGAGCGTGCGCCTGACCTCATCAGTTCGGCCAAGATGTTCTAGTGTCTGAGCTCGATAGAAGAGAACGTCAGGATTGCCGGGGTTGGCTGCAAATGCTGTATCAAAGTCATGTAGCGCCTCTTCCCAACGGGACATGGACAGCAGGAGCAACCCACGAAGAATTGCCAGTTGCTCATCATGAGGGTTGAGAGCAAGAGCTGTGTTGTAGTACTCAAGTGCCCCATCGGGGTCGTCAAGAAGAATCTTGATCTGAGCGTTCCGGGACCACCCCTCCACCGACTCAGGGTCGGCGTGGATTGCCTTTTGATAGGCGTCAAGAGCAAGATGATATCGCCCCATTGCCTTGAGAAGGTCACCCTTACGAACCCACAAGTTTGCATCCTCGGGCTTTAGTGACAAGGCATAGTCGTACTGCTCCAGTGCCTTCTCGTACTCAGTATTCTTGCAGTAAGCCTCGCCAAGAGCAGCCTTGATCTCGTAGTTGTCGGGGTGTGCTCTGGTTCCCAGCTCTAGCAGTTCGATGGCCTCAGCATATCGACCCTCTGTGATGTAGGTCTCACCAAGGCGCAGGATGGCTCTTGCACACGTGGGATTGATCTCAAGAGCCTTCAGAAACATTGCAATTGCTCCGGTCTTATTGCCCTCTTTGCGAAGTATCTCACCCTTGACCACGTAGGCCAGATCGTTCTCCGGGTCAATTGACAGAGCAGTCTCTATGTTCTTCCTGCAGTTGGAAAAGTCGTCCAGCTCCAAATAGGCCAGAGCCATGTAGATCATAGAGATTAGGTTCTCCGGGTCGATAGACAGAGCGCTTCCAAAACAACTTATGGCGTCCTTTGGCTCACCGCCGAGAAGATAGGAGAGACCCATGTGAATCCATGCAGGCAGCAGGTTGCTGTCAATGCTCAGGACAACCTCGTAGAGGATGATAGCACGACCAAAGTCCCCCTCTCGTAGATGAAGATTGGCGAGTTTGAACAGGAGACCAGGTAGGCGTTCATCGTGCTTGACAGCCTCAAGTGCCTGATGAAGCTCAGCCTCAAGTGTTGCCAACTCCTTTCTCGCACTAGAAGGAACAGCCACAGGACGGATGTCGTCTATTGTGACTGAGTCCTCCACCCCAATGCTGTTCAGCGTCTCACTGATACTAGAGAGAAGTGATTCGACCTCCATCCGAGCCACTCGCATTACTATACGCGCTCTGACATAAGAATCTTAGGGAGGGACGCTTTCTGGACCGAACACTCACTCCTACACCAAGGGATGCCAAGGACATGGTAAACATGCCGTGCCTAGGCGACAATCTCCACGGGGCGGAGGTTCACGCTACGGTGCTCGCCATCAATGGTGTCGTACTCGACCATTCCCACAAGCTCACCTTTCGCACCCGGCTCGAGCTCAAACTCGATCTGTGCAACTGACAGAGAACCGGGCTCCACTGTGCCCATCATCTCGGTCTTGATCGTATCGGTAAGGTCGGGGATGCCCATGACCACATGGACGTTTTGCATTGTCTCTGTCGAGCCGTTACGAACCACCACACCAAAGACCACCTTCCCACCGCGAATCTTGTACTCAACTGCGATGTCCATTCCCGGAGCCAGCCCCTCGCTTGCGGGCTCAGCCTCGGTGATGAATTCCTTGACCACCACTTTCTTGCGCACCTTTGTTATGACCACGATCAGCGCAATCAGGCCAATCAGCCCGCCACCCAGATAGTAACCAATGTGAACTCTCGGGTCAAAGTCCACGTCATCAGGAATAGAGTCACCGTCCGTGTCGACTGACAGGGGATTGAGACCGTGCTGTATCTCGTAGAGATCAGAGAGGGTATCACCGTCTGTATCAACAGCGTTTGGATCCGTGTGATAGACCAGATACTCCACCCCATCGGACAGCCCATCACCGTCTGTGTCATTGAGAACTGGATTGGTCAGCGAGGTCATTATTTCGAAGTAGTCGGTCAGCTTGTCGTCGTCCGTGTCTGGAGACTTGGGATTCGTCCCGTGCGTGATCACTTCATCATAGTCCGTCACGCCATCGCCATCTTCATCTGGTGACAGAGGGTCGGTGTGATACACAAGCACTTCCTCTTCATCGGTGAGCCAATCGCCATCCGTGTCGACCTCAAGAGGAGAGGTTCCATAGACAAGAATCTCATCCGAGTCCGATAGACCATCACCGTCTGTGTCGTTTAGAAGCGGGGAGGTGCCGTACAGATGGACTTCCACTCCGTCCAGCAAGGAGTCCCCATCTGAGTCAGGTTGCAGGGGGTCCGAGCCAATAGCAACCTCATCACCATCGTTGAGGTCGTCATTATCGCTGTCAGGATCATTCGGAAACGTGTAATAGACGCGTAGCTCATCGATGTTCGTGAGACCATCGGCATCAGTGTCCCACTCCGAATCCAGCACGCCCGCATGAGTCATGTTGGTCGTGGGACTTGTCTCGGTGAGCATGACCTCTTCGTAATCGGTGAGGAGATCACCATCCGTATCGTTCAGCAGAGGAGAGCAACCATAGTCGTTGACCTCATCACCATCGCTGAGAAGGTCATTGTCGGTGTCGGGGTCTAGAACGTCGGTATTGTAGGTCATCACCTCATCATAGTCGTTCAGACCATCACCATCCGTGTCCTTTGATAGGGGATCACTGAGGTATATCCACACCTCGTTCCCATTGCTAAGACCATCATCGTCCTCATCATCATTATAGTCCGAGGTGCCATCACCATCGCTGTCTTTGTCGCGAGGGTCAGTCTTGGTCAGGACGCACTCCTGATAGTTCGTGAGCAGGTCACGGTCCTCATCATCTGCGCCGTCAAGTACGCCGTCCCCATCGGTGTCGTTAAGACGCGGATTTGTCTTGGTCAACGAGATCTCCTGAAGATTCGTCAGCGTGTCATTGTCCATGTCCCAGTCAGCATCGGACATACCGTTCCCCTGGGTGCTATAGAGCAGTGGGTCAGTATATGTCTGGTTGGCCTCCTGATAGTCGGTCAGCCCATCATCATCCGTATCAGACAGACGAGGGTTAGTTCCCAGTAAGATCTCCTGGTTGTCCCAGAGAAGGTCAGAGTCGGTGTCCTTATTGAGCGGGTCGGTGTTGTAGATATTGAGTTCTGCACCATCTGAGAGTGTGTCCCCGTCCGAGTCAAACCGGAGGGGGTCGGTCTCGAAGACCTTGATCTCGTCATAGTCGCTCAGCGAGTCACCGTCTGTATCGGTGTTATTGAGAAGAGTATGATATGTGAGCGCCTCCTCTGCATCCTCAAGACCATCACCATCAGAGTCGCGATTGTTCGGGTCACTATGATACCGGAATATTTCCTCCCAGTCACCAAGACCGTCATCGTCGGAGTCGGGAGAACGTGGGTCGGTGTGGCTGGTGAAGATCTCGTAGCCATCACCAAGGTAGTCGGAGTCTGTGTCAAAGAGGGTACAGTTGGTCTCGTAGAGGTATATCTCGAGGAAGTTGGTTATGCCATCAGCATCCTCGTCATCCTTGTCATCTGGAATTCCGTCACCATCAGAGTCAGCAACTGTGGGGTCGGTGTGGCTGTTCCACACCTCGTCGTTGTCCGCAATGTTGTCATTATCGGTATCCTCATCGGTTGGCGAAGTGCCGTAGATGTTCACCTCATCGCCGTCAGTGAGCGAGTCAAAGTCCGAGTCAGGATTCGTGGGATCGGTCCCATGC
>JAGSHP010000313.1 GCA_029855925.1 Candidatus Thorarchaeota archaeon
GCCTCAGGGTCGGTGAACGGATTCACTGGACGCCCCTGTTCAATTGACTGTATTGTTTCTATTGCATTTGATTGTGTGCTTCTTATCAAATAAATTCCTCCTATGTTCATGTGTTACATTATCCGATTTAGAATGGCATTGGATCTGGGTTCTCAGGACTCATGTTTCTACCTCCGTGTTCTGTTCTAGATTTTCTGGTATACTGGGCTGCAGTGTTCCTGCAAGCAACAGCACGGCTTCTTGCAGACTCGGTTGGATATCTTCGATAAGTTCCACAGTCTTGCCCCAGTCAGCCCTGATGCTGCTTCACCCAGTTTGTATTATGCGAATGCGTCTGTGTTGAATTGGCCAAATCCCCTTTACATGGTTTGACCATTCAGTCAAAATATAGATGAACTCCCCCTACTATATAAATGAGGTAATCGTCTTTTCGTGTCCAATTCTGGCTCGAATGTACATATTTGGTGTCCTCAACCGCGATGATCGAACCATTCTTCTAGAAGCGGGTCTGCAGCAGAGGGAAAACACTTAACAATCGGACACCATGGCAATAGTGGAACGAATTGGCAATGAACCCCTCACATCTGCGTTTCCTACAGAAGGTCGTGTTGAATCCGCAACTACGTCCAGCCGAGTATGCACGAGCGCTTGGGATTACTCGTTCGGCTGTTCATCAGATAATAAGATATCTTGAAATCAACCATGATTTTCGTATTCGAGGACATTGCCAATATGATCGACTTGGTCTGGTAGTTGTTTTCGGGTGGGCGGAATCAAAATCCATGACCACCGCCCTTTCCAACTTCGGTGAATGGTTGTCTGTACATCCCTCTGTCTACTCGATTTCCAAATCCATTCTATCCTCAAATGGCGACTTTAGAGTATACTTTGAAGCGCTCTTTCGTCTGCAGTCTTCACCCCCTCTCGATAGAATCAGCGATGCGTCGCTCTCTCAGGAACCAGCGGTTTCAAGGTTCATCGAGCAGTTGAGGCGATTTGAGAAGAAACCATATTCCCTTGCCATCAATTACTCGCTAATGGAGTCCGAATCAAATCATCTGAATCTTGCAATGTTCGATGGGAAATCATGGACAGTAGAACCCGCCTTTCGTTTGAGAGCGATTCTGGATGCGGTGAGTCAATATGCGGACATCCTTCCTTCACCCCCAAAACAGCAAAGGTCTCTCCCGGGCAGACCAGTAACCATCAATGACTTCGTCATTCTATCCGGCCTGATCATCAATTATCATATTAGTGCGCCCGCCGTTCATGGTCTTTTCAAGACATTAAGAATCGATCCCCCCTCCATTCGAACTATCCGACGACGATTATCCGCCTTTCGGGGCGATGTCATCTCTCCCTATGTGCAATTGAGGAATGTGGGACTCTCCAGAAGATTCATTGTGACCATATACGACTCATCACAAGATCGAACCGTGCAAAGGATATTTCATGCTCAAGCAGAGATGTTTCCACAATGCCGCGTTGTTTCCGGTAAGAACACCACAGTCCTTGATATCCGACTTCCATCTCACATTACAGTCCCCCACTTCTCGTCGGTTCTATCGGCCCTAGCTCATAGGACATTCGAGATTTGCATCTTTGAAACGCAAGACTCGCCTAGAGGAAAAGCATTAGAAGAGGTTTTGACATACTCAATATTGAATCGCCCCATATATGACGATTGAATTGAATGTTTGACGAACAATCAGGAGAACTACGTATTGACTTCGTTCGGCGGCAATCTTGGGTTTTCCACCCCCTATGATGCTCTCATACCTCAACCTGAGGATGAAGCTGGGCAAGTGTATGTTCAGATAATGCGAGTCTACCTTGCTCTCTGCGAGGGCATTCTAAAGCCAACTGAGGCGGCTCAGATCGTCGCTCAATTCAAGGAACACCCCGCTTTTAGAATCAATCCTATTGATCCATGTCTTCTCCCAATTTCGGCGCACCTAAAAAATAAAATCATTACTAACATACAGACACTGAAAAAATACAACCTTGCGACGGCTGATGCCATTCGCTCAGCCATTAGTTTTACATTCATTGATATGGATGCCCCTCTCACTGAAATTGATGAACGCGTTCTTGCGTATCTCATCAGGCAACCCACCGCATCCTTCCCGAAAGTGGGGCGCGATCTGAAGCTTGCCCGTCGAACGGTATTGCGCGCCGTACGACGGTTGCAGGCGCACCATCTACTCCGCTTCCATTCCATCATCGATACGACCGCTTTCGGTATCAACTCCTTCATGTTGTTCTTTAGGCTCCGACCGGAGGTAGGCTGGCGCGATATCGAGCTCGGTCTGGCTGAGTTTCCCTTCACAAAGGGCATTCTTAAGGCGACAATGACGAATTCCGGATATGTTTCATTTCTCTTTCCTGGTGGCTCAAGACGTGTTCAAGCTTTTAGAAAGAGCATCAATGACCTGAAACAGTCCATTTTTGAAGAGGCCACCTTACACAGTCAAATGGGAGCGTCACACGACATCAATATCAACCTTTATCATAATGGACTGTGGGAATTTCCATCAGAACTGTCGCAGATTACCGCGCGGGACGCTACTGAGTTGAATATTCCTGCGCCACACACACTCCGATGTCGGGGGCCACATCCCGCCCTCACCCCGTTTGATTACATAGTCGCATCCCAGTTACGGCTCAACTCTCGGATATCAAAGAAGGAATTGCTCCGTCAACTCAGTCTAATGGGCTTCCAAGTTGATTCTGCCGCAGTATCGGCCTCACTCTCGCGCATTCGACAGGAAGACGTCATCCTTCCAACACTATCCATCTCAGGCATTGGCATACCAACAAACTTCTGTTTTGAGATAATTTGTAATGAGGAATGGAGAGAGCGCATTCTCTCATACATGTCCCTTCTACCCTCCTCCATCACATACCTCTCCGACAAGGGCATAATCCTGTGGCTATCTACACCTGCCGAACACCAAGTCCAATACTATCGGATCTTTCAGTCGCTGGAGTCGCAGGACGGCGTATCTGCAGTGAACCCGATCATGACTACGGGTTCCATTGGAACGCGTTCAATGGATGATATTGTTCAATACATGGACCCTGCTCACGATAGATGGGTATTGGAACCCGACTATCTTGACTTGACCAGATACCTTCCCTTCTAGGAATGTTGTTTCCCCGAGAAGGTGGTAAACAGGTTCTCCACGGCCTCTTTCCACTCCCCAGTGAACGGAGACCCTACTACTATCTCTGAGGCCCCAATACGCGCCAGCTCGCCGAATCGATCAAGAATTACACTCGTCGTACCTGATATGCAGAACATCTCTGTCAATTTATCATCGACAAGTGCCGCACCGCTCTCCAGCCCCTCGTCTTGAATCGCTCTTCTTATGTCTGCGATACCATCCTGATTGATGTTGAGCAAGTCCAAGATATAGTCTGGTGTGTCACTTGCAACAATCGCAACAATCTTCCGGAGGAGAGAACCATCATGGCTCGCAGTATCCAGTACAACTGGATTCCACACAACTATCTCAATCTCCGTCTCATCTCTGCCAACCTCTCTTGCAGACTTGCGCAGTCGATCTACTGCCCATTTGATGTATTGCTCCGGACCTGATAGAATCACGCCATCGGCAGTTTCGCCTGCGAGCTTGAGCATCTGAGGTCCTCTCACCCCGAGAAAGAGTGGAATTCGTGCTGCAGTCTTTCGATCAAGGCTCTTGCTCTCTATATGAATTGGTGGTATATTCAACGAAACATTCTCTCCCCCCCACAGGCGATGCAACGCCCTTATCGATTCTCGAAGAAGAGTGACCGGTCGTTCTATACTGATTCCTTCTCGCTGAAGGTCTTGCATTCCACCTATGCCTGTTCCAAAGACGAATCTCTTTGAATCAAGGTCGTGCAGCGTGGCCACTGCTCTTGCAAGCCTCATGAAATCGTGAGTCACTATTGGAATGATCCCTGTTCCTATCCTAGCGTTGCTGGTTCCCATCAATGCCGCCGTGGTAAGGACAAAAACATCCTGTCCTCTCCCAATGTCCTCTCCAATCCAGATGCCGTGAGCCCCAAGCATATCCGCGTTCTCGATGATCCATCTTGTCTTTCTGATGCTCATTCCAGTCGTGATGCCCAGGCTCAGTCTGTAATTACCCATGAAACAGCCTCGCTCTGCTCTTCACATGAGATGTACTTGGTTGTTTTGTTGTGCATCAAGTATTTCTGAGCTTCCTGCACATGTTGACTTGAACTGCATTGAAGATTGCATGGGGTATAACTGGTGCTGGCGACCTTCTCCAAGAAACAATAGAGGCGATGGAGCGTATTCAGAAGGAGGATGACACTCGTATCGATGTCTTTGTGTCCAAGGCTGGACGACAGGTGCTTCACTGGTATCGCCTCTGGGACCGTCTCAACTTGTCATTTGATAGAGTCAAGGTCGAGGTCGACGCCAATGTCCCCTTCATTGCAGGCCCGCTCCAGATTGGCAAGTATGCTGCGTTGGTCATAGCACCACTCACAGCAAATTCTGCCGCGAAGATTGCCCATGGCATCGAGGATACGCTTCTCACCAATGCTGTGGGGCAGACACTGAAGGGCAATACTCCTGTTATTCTGTTACCTGTGGACCACACTCTGGGAGAGGTCGAAACAACTGCCCCCGATGGAACGCGATTCACGATTAGGACACGCAAGATCGATATTGATAATGTCGGTCGCCTACGCGACATGGATGGTGTCGTTGTTGTCACCTCTGTGTCAGAACTTGCAAAAGCAATTGATAGACTTGTACTGAAGTGAGGCGTTCTCATGAAGCGCACTGCCCCTCCTGCGTCGACGATGCGTTGGGCCCGCCAAGAGATCATCCGGTGGTTCAGTGAGCATGGCCGACAGTTCCCGTGGCGCCTGACTGATGATCCCTACCGGGTCTTAATTGCGGAGATGCTTCTGCGACGGACCACTGCCACCGCGGTCTCCCGTGTCTACGACGACTTCATCTCATCATTTCCAACAGTTGAGTTTCTGGCACGTGCTGATGTTGATAGGATTGAAGCGCTCATCAGGTCCTTGGGTCTCCAGAGCGTCCGTGCCAAACATCTCCATGAGAGCGCTCACCTCATTCTCTCCGAATTTGATGGGCGTGTCCCTGCCACCTTGGCAGAGCTGGCACGGTTGCCTGGACTTGGTGCATATGGCGCCGCCGCAGTTGTGAACTTCGCCTTTCATCAGCCAGTTCCCCTGGTCGACGGGAATGTCATCCATCTTGTGAATCGATTCTTTGGCATCTCTTTTGCTGGAGCGGATGACTCTGGTGCCTGGGACTTTATGCAACGCTTTGGGGGTCGAAAACAAGACCCTCATCTCTACTGGGGAATGATCGATCTGGTCGCTCTCATTTGTTTAAGGAGGCAGCCTCGATGTGAGCAGTGTCCCCTCCGACCTCGTTGCAGGTATTTTCAGGACGCTAGGGCCTAATGGGCAAGTCCAAATATCAGAACCATTAGAATTCTCAGGAGGTAAGGCAGATGAAACGCAGAATCCAACCCCATCTTCGAGTTGGCGAGGGCGATGTCGAGGACATCGTGATCATCACGGGGAATCCTGATAGAGTCCCCACCATTGCTGGCAAGATGAGGGATTCCGAAGAGGTGGCCCGTTATAGGGGCTATGTGACCTATCGCGCCTACACCCCAGGTGGTGTTCCCGTCACAATCTCGGGAACGGGGATTGGCACCCCGTCCACTCACATCTGTATCGAAGAGCTGGCACGTCTGGGGGCGAAGGTGATTCTTCGCCTCGGTTCATGTGGCGGCATTGAGGAGTCAGTCCGTACAGGTGATGTTGTTGTTCCAACCGGGTGCATCCGGGACGAGCGAACAAGTCTGAACTATGCACCTATGGAATATCCCGCCGTTGCGTCTGTGAGGTGGTACAATGCCCTCCATTCAGCCATAAGTACGATTCTTCCTCCGGATAGAGTGCACTCGGGCATATGTTGGACCAGTGATGTCTATTACTCCTCACCTGATAACAGTCAGCTCGATTTGTGGACCCGTGCGCGAGTGAAGTGTGTTGAAATGGAGAGTTCTCTTCTGTACGTCTTTGCGACGACACACGGCATCGAGGCCGCATCTATTCTCTCAGTTGATGGAAATCTGCACGGTGAACAAAAAGGCGAACAGAAGGACGAGTCCGAACTGACCGGCGAGCAGCATCCTCTTCTCAAGGAGGCTATCTCCAAGAGTGTAGAGGCCACAGTCGCAGCCATTGATGAGTTGAGAGAGTAGTCCAATGAACCAAGCCATCAAGCTATGTATGGCATCGAATCAACAGATTGTTAACCGAGTACTGCATAGGGAGTATGAGCTCTCATGGCCTCTGCAGAATCCAAATCACCACGTGAGCACAAGATGCGTGCCTATTTGGTAATGAAGGCTGATGCCAAGGAGGCTCTGGAGCTAGCCCGTGAGTGGTGGAAACACAAGACCGTGCCATCCTATGTGAAGGTGCGCCAGTTGCGTAAGGATGAGTTGGCGGCCTTTGTCGAGTTATACAACCGCTGTTTCATTGCCGCTCCTGACCCCTTCTGCCCCATCACCTTGGAAGACGCCATGAAACTGGAAACCGATGGCATATTTGTCGCAGAGATGTGGGGAACACTTGTTGGATTCATTGCCTGCTTTGTGGAGCGTGACAAGGACCCCATCTATGGTGAGATCACTGGTCTTGGAGTTCTTCCATCCCGTCGTCGCAGAGGTGTGGCAACTGCGCTCATTCAACGGGCTGTGGAGTACTTCCTTGAGGCTGGGGTTTCCGAGGTATACTGTGAGGTCTATGAGGAGAACTGGCCGTCTCGGACTCTCATCATGGCTTATGGCTTCAAACAGGTTGGTCGACGAGAGATACCTGTTGACGCGTCCTCTGGTGAACCCACAGGCGATGACAAAGACCTACCTGGGGGCAAAATCATGCGACGCTTTGGTCTGCGCCCCAGGTCCGGCTGTAAGAACTGCAGAGACATCTAACGGCTCCTCCCCACACTCTTGTTGTTCAGATGTATATGCTAAAAAGCAAACTTGTCATATGGAACATGTCAACTAGGTGTGTTGCAATCGAGTGTGAGGAGGCATCGATATAATTGCATGATGTCGTTGTTGTGGGCGCTGGTCCTGCTGGTTCAATGGCCGCACGCATATGTGCAGAGGCAGGGTTGGATACGGTGTTGCTGGAGAAGTTTCCTCTGCCACGTATCAAACCTTGCGGTGGAGCGGTCATGTATAGAGGCCTCCGCCTTCTGAAACGACTCCCTCTATCTCTAGTTGAGCGAAAGATCTTCGGTCTGCGATTTGTACTGCCCAGTGGCAAGACCTCCGAATTCAAGTCCGAGCGCCTAATCGGAATAACCACCAACCGCGAGGATTATGATGCTCATCTTGCACACTGCGCTGAAGATGCTGGTGCAACCCTCCTCGACAATACTCGTGTCAAGGATGTCCGTGTTGACGATGATCGAGTGGTGACTCCCCTCTCTGATGGCCGCGAACTGGAGTCCTCCTTTGTCATTGGGGCAGATGGGGTCAACACAACAGTCGGTCGAGCAGTAGGCCTCCGATCAGGAAGGAAAGACCTTACCCGTGTCGGTCTCGGAATGGAATCAGACTTTGTGGTGGGCGAGAGACGCGTAGAGGACGTCTTCAATGGCGACCCCTCCATCCTTGAGATTCTACCAATCGAGGGTCGCGTGAGTTACGGCTGGATCTTTCCCAAGCGTGAGAAACTGGCAATTGGAGTAGCTGGTGCGGCTGTGCACATGTATCCCCTGCGACCAATTTTCGAGTCATTTGTTAAAGGCTTGGAGAAGCGGTTCGGTATTCCACTCAAACCTGAACGTCGTGGTACCCATTTTCTTGGGGCAGATGGGGTCATCAACACCAACGTCACGGACCGTGTCATTCTTGTTGGTGATGCTGCTGGATTTGTCGACCCAATGATGGGCGAGGGCATCGCATACGCTATGCGCTCTGGAGTCTACGCAGCAGAAACTATCGAAAAGGCCATCGCACTTGGTCGATACGATGCGAAATTCCTCTCTCAGTACCAGGATAGGTGCCGGAGCGAATTTGGAGCCAACTTTGGTATGGCTGAGTGGGCTGGGTCGAGAGGCACATCTTTTGCGGAGTCTGTTCTCACTCACGCATCGCATCTAAAGCTCTCCTCTGAAATACTACTGATGCTGGCTCGAGGGGATATTGGCTACGCTCAGATCCCCGCGGTGGTCCTGCGCAAGCTCCCGCGTGAACTACCCTCCCTCATTCGCAATATCACGACTGACCACATTACACCTCAGAAAGGTAATTAGGTGGAATATGCTCTTGACCCTCAGGTCGTGAGCACTTGCGAACTATCTTCATTGCCATTCTGATCCTGTCCACCCCTCTCGTGATCAACTCTCCAATGGTCGTTACCGCGCAACATACCCTAACATTTGATGGTGATAGGGCCTACGAATTCCTACAGCAACAGTGCGACTTTGGACCACGTCCACCTGGCTCAGACAATCTCTCACGTTGTCGTGCCTTCATGGTTGACACACTGACAAGTAATGGTTGGACGGTGAGCCTGCAGAACTTCACGTACAAGTCAGTGGCCTGTAGTAATGTGATTGCGCGTTATGGTACTGGAAATACCACACTCATCCTCGGTGCTCACTATGACACACGTCCCCGTGCTGACCATGACCCTGCCGTCGCAAATCGCAGTCTGCCTATTCTTGGAGCCAATGATGGGGGAAGTGGCACAGCAATACTTCTAGAGCTCTCGGAGGCATTGAATACAACCATCCGTTCACAAGTGGAGCTCGTGTTCTTTGACGCTGAAGATAGCGGCTACATCAACGACTGGGATTGGATTGTCGGGTCCAACTACTATGTGAGCCAGCTCTCGGCCGAACAGATTGCTCGAACTCGTGCCATGGTTCTACTTGATATGGTGGGCGATAGTAATCTGCGCCTCTTGCGTGAGACCACATCCACCGTCGGGTTGCAGGATCTCATCTGGAACATTGCGAAGGACCTAGGACATGATGATGTCTTCATAGACTCTGCTGGCGGTGGCGTTCTTGATGATCATAGGCCCTTCCTCGATGCTGGAATTCCTGCCGTTGACATCATCCAACACAACCCTTTTCCCTGGTACTGGCACACGCTCGAGGACACTCCTGATAAGTGCAGTGCGGAGAGTCTGGGAATTGTAGGGCGAGTTGTAGAGTCATTCATCTACAATGTGACTCAGAACCCCACCGACTTTCCACAGGTTCCTGATACCCTTCTCTCACTCATCCCCTGGCTAATCCCCCCCATTGCACTGGTGGTCGTTGTGGTCTGGCTCCGTAAGCGCCAATGAGCGCGCCCCCTCACATTTATGGGGCGGCAAGTGACTACCTATCATCAGAGCTAATAGTGGTGTGCAGTGTTGCAGAAGAATCTCCTGTACCGTCCAACAAGTTCGAAACCCCCACCCCTTCTCAGTGTTGACGTGGACCCTCTCTGCAAACGTCTTGCCTGTGCCACCTCTGACTCTCGAGTGCTTCTCATCAATGCTCAGACGGGTCGCCCCCAACGTTCCCTCTCCTCGCACGAGAACGTGGTGACTTCCGTTCGATTTCTTGCAGATAGACTGGATCTTGTTTCCTCATCTTGGGATGGGAGTGTGCGGAAGTGGCGTCTTGGTCGTGACAATCAGGAGGTTGGGCGGATTGATGTTGGAGCGGCCTGCAAGTCGCTGGCAGCCGACACGACATCTGGGACTGCCGCAGTTGGCGCTCAGGATGGTCGGGTCACACTATTTGCATATGAAACGATGAAGAAGGTCCGAACGATAAAGGCGCATGAGCGAGATGTTTCGGCATTGAGTTTCATTCAAGATGGAGAACTTCTTCTTACAGCCTCTTGGGATGGCACATGTCGTCTCTGGAACGTGGACACTGGGACACTTGTTCGTGAGATTGTACAATCTGGGGAGCGCATTCAGGCAATGACGGTGTCCTCTGAAGAGGCAACGGTGTTTCTAGGGCTTCACAGCGGGAAGATCTTGATCGTTCCGCTTGAAGGTTCCACTTCTCCTTCGGTCATGCCCGTTCACTCCGATGCGGTCTCGGTAATTCTACAGCTCCCATCCTCCGGGCAAGTGGTCACAGGTGGATGGGATGCGACAATTCGTGTCTGGGCACCTGCACATCCACAAGTCCACACCCAGCGTACATTGACTGGTGTTACCGACATGAAGTTGTGCCCACGAGGCAACCATCTCTATGTGACCGATTTCTCAGGAACGGTCACTCAATGGTCACTTGAGTAGGAACGTATCAGAAGACATCTATGCAGTAGAGTTTGATCTATCAATGACACGAATATCAATCTCTACAAATCCCTCCTTTCGCCAAGTCAATCGGACCCTGTCGTATTCTATTTTACCCCCTGTGATCGCTGACAGTTTCTCCGCCTGTCGATTTCTGCTTCTCTTATCATACGGGATGGGAATCTCCTCATCCCCGTCCAGAGCAAGAATCAAGGCCTTCTCCCCCACACGTATTAACGGCGCCGAGAGTATGAGCCGCCCCTCCTTGAAC